>CAZFBP010000195.1:0-6295 GCA_964517255.1 uncultured Chryseobacterium sp. | reverse complement strand
CCAGGTTCACGTTGTGGCGGCGGTCCCACACGGGGTTGTACTCCTGCAGGCCGTCGTAGCGGTCCACGAAGGTGTAACTGTACACGCCCCAGAGGTAGAGCTGGCCTTTCTCGTACTTGAGCTGCACATCGGCGCCATAGGCCCTGCCGGTCTCCACGATGAAGTCCTTCTTGAGCTCGTCGGGCTTGTCGGCGAACTCCTGCGTGTCGTTGAAGTACTTGTTGCGGTTGATGTTGGTGACCTGGCGGAAATCCTTGAGGTACACCTCGAAGTTGAGGGTGAGCTCGCTGGAGAGGTCGTGCTCGATGCCCGCCACGTAATGGTTGGCGCGCTGCAGCGGATCCTTGAGCTCCCGGGTGGATCCATCGCGCACAGGCACGGTGCGCGGCAGGTCCTCGGGCGAGGAGAGGAAGCCGTAGAAGAGGTTCACCACGTCGCGGTCGTTGTTGGCGGCCACCAGGTTCTGGCTGTATCGCCCTGCTGCGAGCTTGAATCGCCAGTTGTCGGAGATGTTCCACTTCACGCCAAGCCGCGGCTCGATGTTGGCCACCGAGAGCGAGGCGTAGTAGTGCAGGCGCAAGCCGGGGTCCACGATCAGCTTGCCCAGCTTCTTGCGGTAGTTCACGTAGCCGGCGATCTCGCTGGTGTTCTGCTCCTGCTCGTACTTGCGGCCCAGCTCGTTGAAGAACTTGAAGTTGGTGCGGAAGCCGAGCACTTCCACGCCGTAGCGCGCCTCATCATCGCCCAGGAAGTACTTGAAATTCAGGGCGCCATTGAAGCCGGTGATATCGCTCGTGCGCGGCTCCAGCTCCGCTTCTTTCAGGGCGATGGAGTACTTGCTGAAGCTGAACACGCCGTCGATGAGCGCCGCGCTGCCGGCAGGCACCACCACGAAGTTGGTGCCAGCGCCCCAATTGCCCCAGGCCAGGTCGCTCACTCCGCGGTAGTTCACGCCATCTGTGAAATTGAAGCCGAAGAGGTTGAACTTGCTGCCGCTGGCGCCATTGAACGAGAGCTTGCCGTAAAAATCCGTGAAGCGGAAGGGCAGGCCGAGCGTGTCGTTCACGTTCTTGTAGAAGACCTTGCTGCTCTGGTCCAGGTAGCTGTGGCGGAAGTTGAACAGGTAGCTGCTGGCGCCGTCGCCGGGCTCCTTCTGCCGCACAATGGGCCCTTCGAGCAGGGCCTTGGCCGCGAAGGTGCTGGCGCTCACCTTGCCGCTCATGCGGGTTCGGTTGCCATCGCGGGTGGTGATGTCCATCACGGAACTGATGCGACCGCCGAACTCGGCATTGTAGCCCGCGGTGTAGATGTCGGCGTTGCGGATGATGTCGTTGTCGAAGACGCTGAAGAGGCCGATGCTATGGAAGGGGTTGTAGAGCACCATGCCGTCCATCATCACCTTGTTCATGATGGGCGATCCGCCGCGCACGTAGAGCTGACCTCCCTGGTCGCCGGTGAAGATCACGCCCGGCACCACCTGCAGGTATTGGGCGAGGTCGGCCTCGCCGCCCACCGCGGGCATGCGCTCGATCTGCTTGGGGGTGAGCTTGGTGACGCTCATGCGCACCTGGGTCTGCGCCTCCTGCTTCTCCGCGCTGATCTCCACTAGGCCGATCTGGATGGCGGCCCGCACCATATAGAGCTTCTCGGTGACGATCTGGTCCCGTGCCACGGTCACCGCCTTCTCCAGGTCCTCGAAACCGAGGAAGGTGACGCGCAGGGTGTGCTGGCCGACCGGTACCTTGGAGATGGAGAAGTAGCCGTTCACATCGGTGGCGGCGCCGGTGGTGGTGCCCTTGAGCACCACGTTGGTGAAGATGATGGGCTCGCCGGTTCCCTTGTCGTAAACGAAGCCGCGGATGGTGCCGGTCTGGCCCGTGGCGCTGAGGACGGTGATCATCCAGGCGCTGAGCAGGGCGAGCGGCTTCAAGAAACGTTGCATGGAAAGGCGTGTCCCTTTTGAGGGGCGGCTAAAGTAGGCGGCGCCCCTCCAATGGAAGGGCGCCGTTTGATGAGCGGCGAGCGCCGATGCTCGCACTCGTTACCGGACAACCGTCAGCGCTTGCCGGGCGCGCGGGCGGGATCTTTTCGAGGCGCTGGCTGGCGGGCGGGCTCGCGGCGCTGCGGCTGCGGGGTGCGCTTGGGCGCGGTGCGTTCCGCCGGCTTCCGCTGGGGCTTCACGTTCGGGTCGCGGTCGGGCTTTCGCTGCGGGTCGCGCACGCGCTCCTGCTCACGCGGCTTCTGGATGACGCGGTCCGGGCGGCGCGCATCGTCCTTGATCATGGGCCGCATGGGGCGGATGCCGCTGCGCCCTTGAAGGCCTGCCGCTGCTGCGCGGTGCATGTAGAAGAGGTGCTGCGCCCGGATTACCCGGCAGATATGGACGGGCCTGTACCAACCGGCGTACGGCCGGCCCCAATACCACCAATCATTCCATCCCCACAAGCGCCACGGCCTCCACCAGGGCGGGTAATACCCCCAGTACCAAGTGGGAGCCCAGTCCCACCAGTAGGGGCCGTAGCACCACTGCACGAAATGCCAGTCCCACACATTCACCCAGACCATTACCTGCGCTGTCGGCGCCGAAGGGCCTCCCCTCTTGCGCTCCCCATCCTTCACCTCCTGCACGGGTTCCACCAAGGTGCTGTCCGGGTAGAGCATCTCATCACCGATGATCTGGATCTTCACCATGCCCTCACCCTCGCGTTCCATGGCAATGGCCGCGATGTCCTGGAACTCCTCTTTGCCGAGCGCCACGCGCAGCATGATCACGCGCGCCTCACCCTCTGCCTTCGCGCTCACGTGAACGTAGTCCACCTGGCCGTCGCCGTCGAGGTCCAGGTTGCTCACGCGGTTATCCGGTGTGTTCAGCGCGCGCTCGAAGCCGTCCATGTCCTTGGCCTGCCGGAACATCTCCAGGGCGGCCTTCAGGTTGAAGTTGTCGCCGGCCAGGCCGGTGCTGTCGGTGGTCGTGGTCGCCGATGCAGGCAGGGACAATGCAAGCGCTAGCTGGAGCGCGATGATGGCTTTCATGGTCGTGGGATTCTGCGGCTTTGACAACAATGACCGTACCGGGGTTTGAAGCTCGCGCGACACTTACAACGCCAACGCGCAATTCACCGCCGCGCTTGCATTGATGTTGCCGTAGCCCTTGGAGCTGCTCGGTGAGGTGGCGAACTGCGCCGTGTTCTTGAGGCACTGCAGCACCTGTGCGCGCGAGGCCGTGGGCTTGGCGCTCCAGACCAGAGCCGCGATGCCTGCGGCCGTTGCCGTTGCGCTGCTGCTGCCGCCGATGTAGGTGGGCGCTGATCCGGATGCGGGGAGCGTGAGTGAATTGCGACTGCTGCTCGCGTTGCGCTCCATGCAGATGGTCAGGTCCACCTGACTGCCGTCGTGGCAACTGGAGCACTTGCCTCCATTCTCTTTCACGCCGGTCACGGCCACGCACTTGCTCAGCGCAGCAGGGTAGATCACGCCCCACCAGCTCGTCCAGCTGAAGCTGGTGCCCGCCGCGGCCAGCATCATCTTGTTCTTGCCGTAAGCGTAGTTCACCCCATCGCTCAGCACGCTGCTGCTGAATGGCGTTCCGATGCTCATGCTGATCACGCGGATCGCGGGATTGTCTCCCATGATCACCAACGCGTTCTTCACCGCCGTCTTCTCACTGCTCAGGTCGAGCACGACATC
This sequence comes from uncultured Chryseobacterium sp., assembly GCA_964517255.1. Classification (GTDB taxonomy): domain Bacteria; phylum Bacteroidota; class Bacteroidia; order Flavobacteriales_F; family PHOS-HE28; genus PHOS-HE28. Next base: position 2,608 of record CAZFBP010000195.1, on the reverse strand, counting down.
CTCGCAGGCGCGGATGAAGACCAGATTGCTGCGGTACGCCACGCCGGTTGAGGCGCCAATGGCATTTCGAGGCCCCACCGCCTGCCCCGCCATGCTGTTGCCGTGCGTGCAGCTGGTGTATGCCGAAGTGCCCAGCGTGGCTGATGCGGTCGATGTCCGCCCGATGTTGCTGTCTCCATTATTGAAGTCGGAGCCGAGCAGCGGTTGCGCTGAGCTCAGGCCCGCATCGATCACGCCGACCGTGATCCCTGATCCAGTCGCGTTGCCCCACGCCGCAGGTATGCCGTGGTTGTTGAAGTTCCATGGCAAGCGCGCGTTCGGGGCGATCGTGCTGATGTCGGCGCTGTTGATGGACGAGGAGCCGGCACTGCAACCGCTTGAGCTGCGCTCGTCAGCCGCCGCAGGCCAATAGTCCAGCGGCTCCAGGTAGCGCACGTTGCGCAGGTTGCGCAGCATGGTGAGCACATGGCGGTCGGTGAGCCGGATCGTGATGATCGGAAGCACCGGGTCGTCCTCGATGAGGATATCGTCCAAGCTGATGAGCTCCGCTTCCCGTCCGCGATTGAGTCCTTCAAGGATGCGACCGATGAGCGCGTCGTGCACGGCCTTCCACTCGGGAGCGCTGATCATGATCTCGTGCAGAGCGTCCTCCACGCCGACGGCATCGGCAGGTTGGTAGCCGATGGCGAGGCTGTGATCGTTGTACTGGAGCGCGCTCCAGAGCACGCGCAGGTCCATCCACTCCCAACGGAAGTCGTTGCGCGCTTCGAGCGTGCGGATCACGATGCGATCCAGCTCGTCCTGGCTCAACGGATCGTCATCAGGCGCCTCAACGGCGTCATCGCGCTGAACAAGTACAGGTCCTGGAGATGAGGCGATGTCATGAAGCTCATCGCGCATGCACGATGAGAGGAGCACGAGCGACGTGAGCAGGGCAGTGAGCGTGAGGCGCATGGTTGCAACGTTTGAGGCGAAAGCTATCCGTTGCACCCTTCGGTGCAAGGCCGAATTCCCGGGACGAAGCCGTCCAATGCGGTCGACGACCGCGCACACAGCCGTGTTGACAAGTGCAATAAGCGCGCGACGGCCTCCGGAAAAGGCGCCGATAGGTTTGCCCGGCACCCATCCGCAAGGCTCGGATCGCGTGGGCCAAGCGCAACGGCGGCTTCACGCCATGTTGATGACGCGGCCCACGGCGATCGCGAAGGACCAGCAACCCCACGGTCCTCCGGAACCAGCTTTGGAGAGGTGCCCACCAAGCCGGCCGGTACATGACCGAACAACTCCCCCTTCCCCGCGCGAACTCCATCCTGCGCAACGCCACCACCCGATTCCTGCGCCATCTGCTCATCGCCCTCGGAGCGTTGCTGCTCTGGCAGGGCGAGGCGCGAGCCACGCACGCCATGGGCGGCGAGCTCACCTATGAGTGCATCGGCGCGGGCATCTACCGCGTGCGGCTGAGCTTCTACCGGGACTGCAACGGCGTAGCAGCGCCCACCAACTGCAGCAACGGCCGCCAGTTCCGCATGCGCAGCGACGCCTGCGCCTCTGGAAGCAACATCGTCACGCTCAACCCGTGCTTCAGCCTCGACGGCGTGGACGTGGTGACGCCCTTGTGCTTCGGTGCGGCCGACCGCTGCACGAATCCGAGTGCGCCCTACGGGATCGAGCGCTACCGGTACAGCGCCACGGTGAACCTCTCAGCCTACGCAGCCTGCGGCAACGATTGGGTGATCGACTGGGACCTGTGCTGCCGCAACAACGCCATCACCTCGCTGAACAACCCCGGCTCGCGCAACCTCTACCTGTACGCGAACCTGAACCAGACCCTGACGCCCTGCAACAACTCGCCCACCTTCCTCAATACGCCTACGCCCTTCGCGTGCGCTGGCCAACAGGTGAGCTACAACCACGGCTTCAACGATGTGGACGGTGACTCGCTGGCCTTCTCGCTGGTGAACGCCTTGGGATCGAACGGCTCCAACATCCCTTACAACGCCGGCTACTCGGCCGCCCAGCCCGTGCTCACTACCGGTGGCGCGAATGCCGTGCAGATCAACCCGGTCACGGGCACCATCACCATCGTTCCCAGCGTGCAGCAATTCGCCGTGGTGACGGTACGCGTGCGCGAGTACCGCAACGGCGTGCTCATCGGCGAACTGCTGCGCGACGTTCAGTTCGCCATCATCGCCTGCACGAACAGCCTGCCGCAGGTGAGCGGCGTGAACGGCACCAACCAGTACACCTATGAAGTGTGCGCCGGGCAGAGCTTCTGCATCACAATGAACAGCAGCGATGCCGATGCCGGGCAAGTGGTGACCATGGCCTGGAACAACGGCATCCCGGGGGCCACCTTCACCACCACAGGCGGCAACCTTCCTGTGGGCACCTTCTGCTGGACGCCAGGCGAGGCGAGCATCGGGCAGAACCTCTTCAGCGTGAACGTGCAGGACAATGCCTGCCCGCTGGTGGGACAGAACAACTTCGGCTTCGCCATCCAGGTGACACCGCCATTCACGCCAGCGAACGCCGGACCGGACCAAAGCGTGTGCGGAAGCTCCGCGACGCTGGCGGGACTGCTCCCTTGGCCCGTGCAAGGCACGTGGAG
>CAZFBP010000194.1:0-6308 GCA_964517255.1 uncultured Chryseobacterium sp. | reverse complement strand
GCGCAGCGCCGACGTGTTCCTGGGCGTGCCCTTCAACATCGCGAGCTACGCGCTGCTCACCCACATGGTGGCGCAGGTGTGCGGCCTGCGGCCCGGCGAATTCGTGCACAGCTTCGGCGATGTGCACCTCTACAACAACCACATCGAGCAGGCCAAACTGCAGCTCACCCGCGAGCCGCGCGCGCTGCCCAGCTTGGAGATCGACCCAACCGTGCAGGACCTCTTCGCCTTCCGCTACGAGCACTTCACGCTGAAGGGATACGAGCCGCATCCGCACATCAAGGCAGAGGTGGCGGTATGATCGTCAGCGCGATCGCCGCCGTTGCGGAGAACGGCATCATCGGCCACCAGGGCGACCTGCCGTGGAGTTTGCCCGACGACATGGCCTGGTTCCAGCGCCACACAAGGGGCCACCATGTGATCACGGGCCGCAAGAACTACGAGAGCATCCCGCCGAAGTACCGTCCGCTGAAGGGCCGCGTGAACATCGTGGTGACGCGCAACACGGCCTACAACGCCCCGGGCGCGGTGGTGGCGCATTCATTGGACGCTGCACTGGCGATCGCACGCTCGGCGGGTGAGAAGGAAGTGTTCGTGATCGGAGGCGGCGAGATCTACCACCAGGCCTTCGAGCGCGGCGTGGTCACCCGGCTCTACCTCACGCGGGTTCATGCCCATATCCCCGGCGATACGCCTTTCCCGGAGATCGTGCCCGCCCAATGGCAGGAGCTGAGCCGCCAGCTGCACAAAGAGGACGAGCGGCATGCGCATGCCTTCAGCTTCATCATCCTGGAAAAGCTGAAAGCTGAATGAGGGAATAGGAAAGCTGAAGCAGGAGTGCTGAAGGGGCAGAGGGCTCCCTCTCCTATTTCAGCTTTCCCGCCCTGTACGCACTATTCCCTGTTCAATCCCGTTATCCCCAAGTCATTCGCCGATCAAACCCTTCCCCCCACCTTTGCGTCGAAAGGCCATAACACGCTCGAGAACATGAAGACCCGCATCACCTTCCTGCTGATTCCTGCGCTCGCCCTGGCCTTGGCCAGCTGCCGCAAGGACAAGACCGAGGCCCCGGACATGGATTACAGCGCCGCCAGCGACAATGCCCGCGCCGACGATGTGTTCAACGACATGCTCTCGATGGTCGAGAAAGCCGTGGACGACAATGGCCTGCGCGATGAGTGCAACGCCACCGTGACCTTCGATACCACCACCACCCCGCGCACCATCACCATCGATTTCGGCGAGGTGAACTGCACCGCGCCCAATGGCCGCCTGCGCCGCGGCAAGATCCTGGTGAGCTATACCGGTCCGTACCGCCAGGAGGGCACCGTGATCACCATCACCCCGCTGAACTACTACGTGAACAACAATCTGGTCTCGGGCTCCAAGACGGTGACCAATATGGGCCTGAACGCCAGCGACCAGCCCTACTTCAACGTGGTGGTGAACGGAACCCTGACCGCCAGTGACGGCAGCTGGACCGCCACGCACCAGGCCCAGCGCGTGCGCACCTGGATCGAAGGCTCCGGCACCGCGCAACTGAGCGACGACGTGTACCTGATCACCGGTGGCGGCAGCGGCGTGAACCGCAACGGCATCCCCTACACCACCGCCATCACGCAGGCCCTGCGCATCGAACTGGACTGCAACTGGTGGGTGGTGAGCGGCACCGTGGTGGTGACGCCCACCGGTCGCCCGGCGCGCACCATCGACTACGGCAACGGCGCCTGCGACGGCACCTTCACCGTGACGGTGAACGGGCAGACCTACACGATCACGATCGGGTAGCGCGATCCGACTTCCTGAGCGAGGCCGCCGGTGTTCCGGCGGCCTCGCTGCTTCTGCGCGCATCAACCGCCCATCCCGGCCATTGCCGCTCATCACCATTCGTCACAGCCCGCTGCGCGGCGGGCCTAGTTTGGCCTCCCGTCCACTAGGCCATGTCCTATTTCAAGCGCACGCCCATCCGCTACCGCATCGTGCTCATCACGGCAGCGGTGCTGGCCACGCTCTTCCTCTTCCAGGCCTACATGCACCATTATGTCTATCAGGACCTGAAGGACATGGGCGAGTTCCGCTGGTGGCGCGAGGCCCCGGTGCCCTACCTCAATTTCTTCTTCTGGGCGCTGCTCTGCCCGCTGGTGCACATCATCTATCAGCGCTGGCCCTTCACCTCGAAGCCGCTCTGGAGGATCCTGCTGATCCACCTCGGCCTGGGCTTGTTGATCGCGGCCTCTCATGAGGTGGTCACCTCGTCGCTCTACTATGCCATTCTTCAGGCGCGCGACGAATTCGACTTCGGCGATCCCAAGTACCGCGACTGGGCCTACCACGCGCTGGCCCCGGCCATCGTGACCCGTGTGATGGAGTATTGCGCGCTCCTGGGCGTCCTGGTGGCCCTCGACGGCGCCCGTCTGCGACGCATCGAGCACGAGCAATTGCTGCGGCTGCGCAACGAGCTGCAGGCCACGCAGCTCAACGCCCTGAAGAAGCAGCTTCAACCGCACTTCCTCTTCAACACGCTGAACACGGTGAGCGCGCTGATGGACGAGCACATCGGCGATGCACGCAAGGTGCTGAGCCGTCTGGGCCAGCTGCTTCGCGTGACGCTGAACCAGAGCCGCGCCGACAAGACCTCGCTGGAGCAGGAGATCGACTACATCCGCGACTACCTCGACATCGAGAGCATCCGTTTCCGCGACCGGCTGAGCGTGCGCTACGACGTGCCGCCGGAACTGATGCGCGCGCAAGTGCCCAGCCTCGTGCTGCAGCCGCTGGTGGAGAACGCGATCAAGCATGGGCCCGACGCGATGGAGGAGCGCGTGGAGATCAGCGTGCGCGCTCGCCGGTTGGACGAACGGTTGGCCCTGGAAGTGTCGGACAACGGCAAGGGCTGCGGCGATCTCCAGATGGCCATGGCCAACGGCGGCATCGGCCTGCGCAACGTGCGTGAACGCATGCGCCTGCTCTATGGCGCAGCCGGAACGCTTGAGATCGATTCGCCCGGAGGCAGCGGATTCACCGCGGTGGTGAGTCTTCCATTGGAGTTGAAACCCTAACGACCTGGATCATGAAGCACATCAGGACCTTGATCGCCGATGACGAGCCCGCCGCCCGCGCACGCCTCGCGAAGCTGCTGGCCCAGGATGCCGAAGTGGAAGTGGTGGGCGAGTGCCGCAACGGGCAGGAAGCCGTGGAGGCCGTGAACAAGCACCGTCCGGACCTCGTCTTCCTCGACGTGCAGATGCCCGGCATGAACGGCCTGGAAGCGGTGGATAAGCTGCCCGGCGAGCGCATGCCCTTCGTGGTCTTCGTGACCGCGCACGACCGGTACGCCCTGCGCGCCTTCGACGTGAACGCCGTGGACTACCTGCTGAAGCCCTACGACGACGACCGCTTCTTCGCCTCGCTGGAGAAAGCGAAACGCCACATCGACATGAAGATGAGCAACCAGCTCACCGGCCGCCTCATGGACCTGATGCGCGAGCACATGCACGCCAAGAGCGAGCACATCGAATCGTTCACCATCCGCGACAAGGGCCGCGAGCACAAGGTGAACGTGAGCGACATCCTGTACCTGCAGGCCGAGGGCAATTACCTGCGCTTGGAGCTGAAGGACCGCCACCTGCTGCACCGCATGACCATGAACACCGTGGAGAGCGAGCTGGACCCTGCGCGTTTCCTGCGCATCCACCGCAGCTACATCGTGAACCGCGCTCATGTGCGCAATGCGCGGTACAGCGGCAACAACGAATTCATTTTCAGCATGGCCAACAACGAGCGCATCGTGAGCGGCCGCAGCTACAAGGAGCAGATCGCGCGGGCGCTGCAGGAGATGGCGGTTTAGCCGGCCAGCCCTTCGGGTCCATCCTTCTACATTCACGGCCCTTTCGCAAGGGCCATGGAGAATCACGATAGCGCGTCCGCCGAGGCGCGTGAACGCATCGAGCTGCACCGCAGGGCGCTGGCCCCTGTGCCGCGCTGGCACATGCTGGCGCTGATCGGCGGCGCTCTGGCCTTTTCCGTGAGCCGCCTCAACGACGGCATCGACCTGGGCGATGAGGGCTTCATGGCCGCCTGCGCATCGCGTGTGATGGACGGCCAGGTGCCGCACCGCGACTTCTATTCGCTCCAAGGGCCGCTCTCCTCGGTGATTCTGGCGGGATGGAGCACCCTGGTGGGGCTTTCGTTCCTGAAGCTGCGCGTGCTCGGCGCGCTCGTTCACACCTGCATGGTGCTGCTCACCTACCTCATCGCGCGGCGCCTCGCTAGCGCGCACTGGGCCCTGGCCGCAGGCGCGGTTGCCATTCTGGTGGGGCTCCCGCACATGCGGTTCGCGCCATTGCCCGTGTGGATGGGCCTTTGCCTGAGCATGCTCGCTGTTTGGCTGGCGCTCCGCTCCTGGATCGACGGGGAACGACGCATCGCCTACCTCTCCGGAATGGTGGGTGCCATCGGCATGCTCGTGCGCCACGATCAAGGCGCGTACATGCTCGTGGCCATCCTGATGCTCGCCTTGGTCATGCGCTCTTGGCCTGCGGCCGTTTCACGACGAGCCAGCTTCAAGCTTGGCCATTGGATCGCAGGCGCGCTCACCGTTGGAGTTCCGTCTTTCGTCGCGGCTTGGCTGCTGGGAGCGCTCCCGGCCATGTGGGACCAGCTCGTGCTCTTCCCGCTCACGCGCTACCATGCCACCAGCGGTCTGCCCTTCCCCATGCTCGGGCAGGATGGGCCCACCGGCAGCTTGCTCGCGTTCGTGCTCTTCAGGCTCACACCGCTGGCTGCGCTGATCACCCTGGCGTTGGTGGCCTGGTCCTATTGCAAGGGCGAACGCAGCGTGCATTCGCGCGTCGGCTTCTTCCTGGGGTGCTGGTCGTTGTGCATGTTCACGCTGGTGATGTTCCGTTCGGACCTCGCGCACCTGGTGCTCACCATGCATCCGATGCTCGTGCTGCTCGCATGGCTGGCCGCGTTCATGGAGCGTCGCTTCGCCAGTCGGCCCGGCATACGGAAAACGCTTTGGGCCGGCGGCATCGCCGGCTTCGGGCTTCTGGCTGCGGTTGCCTGGCATGTGTTGCTGCTCGCACCGGAGCGCTCCCCGTTGCCCATTGAATCGCCCTTCGCCGGCGTGAAGGATCGCGATGCCGAACAGGTCAACGCCGTGGTCAGGGCGATCGCCGCTGCGACGAATGCCGGTGATGCCATCCTCGTCCTGCCGTATCACCCTGCGTACTATGTGCTCGCCGATCGCCGCAACCCCACGGCATGGGGATACCACTGGCCAGGAGACCGCACCGAGGAGGAGTTGCGCCAACTCATCGCGCAAGCAGCGCGCGATGCACCGGCTGCGGTCGTGATCTTCAATCGCGACAGCACGGTGACGTACCTGGCACCCGTGGTGCAATGGGTCGAGGAGAATTATGTGCCGGTGGATGTAGCTGCCGACAAGGTGATCTACAGGCCACGCACGCCCCAGGGATACCTTCGGGGCCATGCAGCTCCATAGCACTTGCGCTCTGCGCCTTGTTGCGGTCGCCCTCGCACTTCAGATATCACAGCTCACACTTCACGTTTCCGCCCAGCGGCCCCCAGCGCAGCCCCACGCCGCCGAGATCCTGCACCGCATGCAGAAACTCAACGTGCTGGGCAGCGTGCTGTACATCGTGGCGCACCCGGACGATGAGAACACGCGCCTGATCGCCTGGCTCGCCAACGGCAAGAAGGTGCGCACCGGCAACCTCAGCCTCACCCGCGGCGACGGCGGACAGAACCTCATCGGTGCCGAGCTGGGCGATGCGCTGGGCATCATCCGCACGCAGGAGCTGATGGAGGCGCGGCGCATCGATGGCGGCGAGCAGTTCTTCACCCGCGCGGTGGACTTCGGCTTTTCCAAGAACGCCGCCGAGAGCTTCGAGAAATGGGGGAAGCAGGAAGTGCTGAGCGATGTGGTGCGCGTGATCCGCACCTTCCGACCCGATGTGATCATCACCCGATTCGCGCCCGACCGCAGTGCGGGCCACGGACACCACGAAGCAAGCGCCATCCTCGCCGAGGAGGCCTTCGACCTGGCCGGTGATCCCAAGGCTTTTCCGGAGCAACTGGAACAAGGCCTCGAAGTGTGGCAGCCGCGCCGCCTCTTCTTCAACGGCAGCACCTGGTGGAAGAAGGACCTGGCCGACATCGCGAAGAACGATCCCGATTGGTTCAGCGTGGACGTGGGCGGCTACGACCCATTGCTGGGCCTGAGCTACACCGAGATCGCCGGGCGCAGCCGCAGCATGCACAAGAGCCAGGGCTTTGGCGCGGCG
>CAZFBP010000193.1:4078-6316 GCA_964517255.1 uncultured Chryseobacterium sp. | reverse complement strand
GGCGGCGTGCGCGCCATCATCGCGCTGGCCCGCGAGCGATTCGACCTGCGCCTTGAGGGCTATGTGTTCCAGCCCTACGAGCCCATCGTTCGCGGTGACGGGAACAGCGCGACCACGGCAGCGGCATTCACGCAGCGGTACTACATCGGTTCCGGCTCCTTGATCTACCAGAGCCCCATCGGGCCGCTGTGGTTCAACGTGAGCTATTTCGACCAGCTGCGCGAGCCCTGGGCCTGGAGCCTGAACTTCGGCTACATCCTCTTCAACCAGCGCGTTGACGAATGATCACGCACGACCTGCTCGATGCTTATGAGTCCGTGAAGGGCGACTATGAGAAGCTGCCCTTTGGCAAGCGCCCATCTGAGGACCTGTGGGAAGCGGTGGATGGCTTCCTGCTCGAATTGCATCTGATCCGTCATGGCTATGCTGACGATGGATACGCCCGCCATATTGAGCGGGAATTGAGGAAGCAATGCGCTGATGCGAAAGTGGCGGAGCGGTTGTCGCGCATGCGGTTCTAGGCTGTCGTATCCGAGCTGATCCGATCTTGCGATTCCGGGTCATCCCGGCGCACGCCGGGACCGGAATGACAAAGCCCTCTCGAAAGAGGGCCTTGCATTGCGAAGAGTTCTGCTCAAGCCTGCGCTGCCGGCCCGCCGAAATTCATGGGGATCTCGGGCATCTCCGTTTCGCGGATGGCGCCATGCACCTGCTCGAACTTCTGGATGTTATCGGCCAGGGCGCGCATGAGGCGCTTGGCATGCTGCGGGGTGAGCAGGATGCGGGCGCGCACCTTGGCCTTGGGCACGCCGGGCATCACGCGCACGAAATCGAGCACGAACTCCGAGTTGCTGTGGGTGATGATGGCGAGGTTGCTGTACACGCCATCAGCCACCTCTTCGCTGATCTCGATGTTCAGCTGGTTGGGGCGGGGCTGGTTCTTGTCGTCGGCCATGGTTCTCCGATTCTGGCGAGGCAGTGGCGCGGCATGCCGCGCCACTGCCCTTGCCGGCTTCACTCATCGATCTCCTGCTCCTCGAGGCGCTCGGCCAAGAGGCGTTGGTACTCGTCCTTGTTGGCCACGAAGGTGTTCTGGTAAGCGCGGGCCCCGGTTCCGGCGGGGATCAAATGGCCCACGATCACGTTCTCCTTCAAGCCCTTCAGGTGGTCCTCCTTGGCGTTCACGGCGGCTTCGTTCAGCACCTTGGTCGTCTCCTGGAATGAGGCGGCGCTGATGAAGCTGTCCGTCTGGAGGCTGGCGCGGGTGATGCCCTGGAGCATGGTGCGCGCCGTGGCGGGCTTGGCCGGCTGGGCCTCCACGAGCTTCGCATCCTTGCGCTTCAGGGCGCTGTTCTCATCGCGCAGCTTGCGCACGCTGACCATCTGGCCTTCCTTGAGCGTGGCGCTGTCGCCGGCGTCGGAGACCACGAGCTTGTCGTAGATGGAATCGTTCTCCTCCATGAAGTCCACCTTGTTGACGCTCTGACGCTCGAGGAAGCGGGTGTTGCCCGGATCCTCGATCTCCACTTTGCGCATCATCTGGCGCACGATCACCTCGAAGTGCTTGTCGTTGATCTTCACGCCCTGCATGCGGTACACCTCCTGCACCTCGTCCACGAGGTACTCCTGCACCTTGGTGGGGCCCTGGATGTCGAGGATGTCGCCGGGGCTGATGGAACCGTCGCTCAGCGGCTGGCCCGCTTTCACGAAGTCGTTCTCCTGCACCAGGATGTGCTTGCTGAGCGGCACCATATAGGTCTTCTGCTCGCCGGTGCGGCTCTCCACGAAGATCTCGCGATTGCCGCGCTTGATCTTGCCGTAGGCGATGATGCCGTCCACCTCGCTCACCACGGCCGGGTTGCTCGGGTTACGCGCCTCAAAGAGCTCGGTGACGCGGGGCAGGCCGCCGGTGATGTCGCCGCCCTTGCCGGAGCTGCGCGGGATCTTCACCAGCACATCACCGGCCTCCACCTTCTGGCCCTCCTTCACGACGATGTGGGCGCCCACAGGCAGGCTGTAGCTCTTGAGCTCCTCCTTGCCCTTGGGATCCATGATGCGGATCGTGGGGTTCTTGCGCTTGTCGCGGCTCTCGATGATCACTTTCTCGGCGAAGCCGGTCTGCTCATCGATCTCCTCGCGGAAGGTGGCGTTCTCCTCGATGCTCTCGAAGGCCAGCGTACCGGCCATCTCGGAGATGATCACGGCGTTGTACGGGTCCCAGGTGCAGATGAGGCCGCC
>CAZFBP010000193.1:0-4068 GCA_964517255.1 uncultured Chryseobacterium sp. | reverse complement strand
GGCCGCCCTTCTTGATGGGCTTGCCGCCCTGGGCGTAGAGGTACGCGCCATAGGGCACGTTGCTGGTGGTGAGCACGATGCCGGTGTTGCCGTCCACGATGCGCATCTCGGTGCTGCGGCTCAGGACCACCTCGGCGTTCTCGCCCTTGCGGTCCTTGCGCTTCACGGTGCGCAGCTCGTCGATCTCCAGCACGCCGTCGTATTTCGCGCGGATCTCGCTCTGTTCTGTGATCTTGCCGGCCACGCCGCCCACGTGGAAAGTACGCAGGGTGAGCTGCGTTCCAGGCTCGCCGATGGATTGCGCGGCGATCACGCCCACGGCCTCGCCCAGCTGCACCATGCGGCCCGTGGCCAGGTTACGGCCGTAGCACTTGACGCACACGCCGTGCTTCTGCTCGCAGGTGAGCACGCTGCGGATCTCCACCTCCTCGATGGGGCTGGCCCCGATGGCCGCGGCGATGTCCTCGGTGATCTGCTCGCCGGCGTTCACGATCAGCTCACCGGTCTGCGGGTGGTACACGGGATGCACGGCCACACGGCCAAGGATGCGGTCCGCGAGGTTCTCCACCACTTCCTCGTTCTTCACCAGTGCGGTGGCCACCAGGCCGCGGAGCGTGCCGCAGTCCTCGTTGTTGATCACCACGTCCTGCGCCACGTCGACCAGACGGCGGGTGAGGTAACCGGCGTCGGCGGTCTTCAGCGCGGTATCCGCGAGGCCCTTGCGTGCGCCGTGGGTTGAGATGAAGTACTCCAGGATGGAGAGGCCCTCCTTGAAGTTGGAGAGGATGGGGTTCTCGATGATGTCCTGGCCTCCGCCGCCGCCGCTCTTCTGGGGCTTGGCCATGAGGCCGCGCATGCCGCTGAGCTGGCGGATCTGCTCCTTGCTGCCGCGGGCGCCGCTGTCCATCATCATGTAGATGGAGTTGAAGCCCTGGCGGTCGGTCTTGATGCGTTCCATGAGGCTGAACGTCACCTTCGAGTTGGTGTGCGTCCAGATGTCGATGGTCTGGTTGTAGCGCTCATTGTTGGTGATGAGGCCCATGTTGTAGTTGTTGGTCACCTCATCCACCTCGCCCTGGGCGGCCTTCACCACCTTCTCCTTGTTGTCGGGCACGACCACGTCGTCGAGGTTGAAGCTCAGGCCGCCGCGGAAGGCGCTCATGAAGCCCAGGTCCTTGATGTCGTCGAGGAATTGCGCGGCACGGGCCACGCCGGTCTCCTTCATCACCGCTCCGATGATGTCTCGCAGCGCTTTCTTGGTGAGCACCTCGTTGATGAAGCCGCATTCATCGGGCACCACCTCGTTGAAGAGCGTGCGGCCGCAAGTGGTGTCGATCATCTCCGCCTTGCCTGTCTTCGGATTGAACCAGCGCAGCTTGATCCACGTGTGCAGGTCCAGGCGGTTCTCGTTGTACGCGATGATCACCTCTTCGGGGCTGTAGAAGGTCATGCCTTCGCCCTTCATGGCGCGTTCCTTATCGCTCTTGCGGCCCTTGGTGATGTAGTAGAGGCCGAGCACCATGTCCTGGCTGGGCACCGCGATGGGCGCGCCGTTGGCCGGGTTGAGGATGTTGTGGCTGGCCAGCATCAGCAGCTGGGCCTCCAGGATGGCGCTGTTGCCCAGCGGCACGTGCACGGCCATCTGGTCACCGTCGAAGTCAGCGTTGAACGCGGTGCAGACCAGCGGGTGGAGCTGGATCGCCTTGCCCTCGATGAGCTTGGGCTGGAAGGCCTGGATGCCGAGGCGGTGCAGCGTTGGCGCACGGTTGAGGAGCACAGGGTGGCCCTTCAGCACGCTCTCCAGGATGTCCCACACCACGGGTTCCTTCTTGTCCACGATCTTCTTGGCGCTCTTCACGGTCTTCACGATGCCCCGCTCGATGAGCTTGCGGATGATGAAGGGCTTGAAGAGCTCGGCGGCCATGTCCTTGGGCAGGCCGCACTCGTGCAGCTTCAGTTCGGGGCCCACCACGATCACGGAGCGCGCGCTGTAGTCCACGCGCTTCCCGAGAAGGTTCTGGCGGAAGCGGCCCTGCTTGCCCTTGAGCGAATCGCTCAGCGACTTCAGCGGTCGGTTGCTCTCGCTCTTCACGGCGCTGCTCTTGCGGCTGTTGTCGAAGAGGCTATCGACGGCCTCTTGCAGCATGCGCTTCTCGTTGCGCAGGATCACCTCGGGGGCCTTGATCTCCATCAACCGCTTCAGGCGGTTGTTGCGGATGATCACGCGTCGGTAGAGGTCGTTGAGGTCGCTGGTGGCGAAGCGGCCGCCATCGAGGGGAACGAGCGGGCGCAGTTCGGGCGGGATCACGGGGACCACCTTCACGATCATCCACTCGGGCTTGTTCTCGCGGCGGCTGTTGGCGTCGCGGAAGGCCTCCACCACGTTGAGGCGCTTGAGCGCTTCGTTCTTGCGCTGCTGGCTGGTCTCGGTGTTGGCCTTGTGGCGCAGGTCGTAGCTCAGGGCATCCAGGTCGAGGCGGCGCAGCAGGTCCTGCAGTGATTCGGCGCCCATGCGGGCCACGAACTTGTTGGGGTCGTGGTCGTCGAGGTACTGGTTGTCCTTGCCGAGCTGGTCGAGGATGTCGAGGTACTCCTCCTCGGTGATGAAGTCCAGGTACTGCACCGGATTGCCCTCCTTGTTCATGGCCTTGCCGGGCTGGATCACCACGTAGCGCTCGTAGTAGATGATCTGATCGAGCTTCTTGGTGGGCAGGCCCAGCAGGTAGCCGATTTTGTTGGGCAGGCTGCGGAAGTACCAGATGTGGGCCACGGGCACCACCAATTGCACGTGCCCCATGCGCTCGCGGCGCACCTTTTTCTCGGTCACTTCCACGCCGCAGCGGTCGCACACGATGCCTTTGTAGCGGATGCGCTTGTACTTGCCGCAGTGGCACTCGAAATCCTTCACCGGACCGAAGATGCGCTCGCAGAACAGGCCGTCGCGCTCGGGCTTGTAGGTGCGGTAGTTGATCGTCTCCGGCTTGATCACCTCACCGTGGCTGCGCTCCAGGATCTGCTCCGGGCTCGCCAGGTTCACGACGATCTTGTTGAAGTTGCTGTTGAGCTTGACTTCCTTCTTCATGTGCTCGCGTTGCTTGCTTGCGTTCGTCTTTCAGTTGCCACGATCCGACAGGGTCACTCGAGTGACACGTTCAGGGCCAGGCCACGCAATTCGTGGAGCAGCACGTTGAACGATTCCGGTATGCCCGGTGTGGGGAGCGGCTCGCCCTTCACAATGGCTTCGTAGGCCTTGGCGCGGCCCATGACGTCATCGCTCTTCACGGTGAGGATCTCCTGCAGGATGTTGGCTGCGCCGAAGGCTTCCAGCGCCCACACCTCCATCTCGCCGAAGCGCTGTCCGCCGAACTGCGCCTTGCCGCCCAGCGGTTGCTGTGTGATGAGGCTGTACGGCCCGATGGAGCGCGCGTGCATCTTGTCATCGACCATGTGGGCGAGCTTGATCATGTAGATCACGCCAACCGTGGCGGGCTGGTCGAAGCGATGGCCGGTGCCTCCGTCGATGAGGTAGGTCTTGCCGCTGCGCGGTACGCCGGCCTCGTCGCACTCCGCATCGATCTGCTCGATGGTGGCGCCATCGAAGATCGGCGTGGCGTACTTCCGGCCCAGGCGCTTGCCGGCCCAGCCCAGCACGGTCTCGTAGATCTGGCCCAGGTTCATGCGGCTGGGCACGCCCAGCGGGTTCAGCACGATGTCCACCGGAGTGCCATCCTCCATGAACGGCATGTCGGCGTCGCGGACGATCTTGGCCACGATGCCCTTGTTGCCGTGGCGGCCGGCCATCTTGTCGCCCACGGTGAGCTTGCGCTTGGCGGCCACATAGACCTTGGCCAGCTTCACGATGCCAGCGGGCAGCTCATCGCCGATGCTCACCGTGAACTTCTTGCGCTTGAAGGCGCCGCTGATATCGCTGTAGCGAATGGTGTAGTTGTGGATGAGCTGGCGCACCAGTTCGCTCTTCTTCTTGTCGGCCACCCAGTTGGTGGGGTCAACGGTGATGAAGTCGATGGACTGGAGCACCTTGGGGCTGTACTTGGTGCCCTTCTTGAT
>CAZFBP010000192.1:0-6477 GCA_964517255.1 uncultured Chryseobacterium sp. | reverse complement strand
CGGTGACCAATTCACCTTTCTGCTTCAGCACATCCTCGATGTAGCTGAAGGTTGACAAGACCTCTGCTTTCCCGGCTCTTACCGCCACGTTGTGCTCGTAGTGCGCGCTTGGCTTGCCGTCGCGCGCCACCACGGTCCATCCGTCGGCCAGCTGCTTCACCTCCTTCACGCCCATGTTGATCATGGGCTCTATGGCCAGCACCATGCCCGTGCGGAGCTTGGCGCCTTGCCCGCGCCGCCCGTAGTTGGGCACGTCGGGGGCCATGTGCAGGAGCTGACCGACGCCATGGCCGGTGAGCTCGCGCACCACGCCATAGCCATGGCTCTCCGCGTGGTGCTGAATGGCGTAACCGATGTCGCCGGTGCGGTTGCCCTCCACGGCCGCTGCCACGCCCCTGTCGAGGCATTCGCGCGTAACGCGCAGCAGCCGCTTCACAGGCTCGGCCACCTCGCCCACCATGAAGGTGTAAGCGCTGTCGCCGTAGAACCCGTTCATCAGCACGCCGCAGTCCACGCTGGCCACATCGCCTTCGCGCAGCGCGCGTTTGCCGGGCAGGCCATGCACCACTTGCTCATTCACGCTGATCAGCAGCGTGCTGGGGCAGCCGTACAGGCCCTTGAAGCCGGGCACCGCGCCCTGGTCGCGGATGAACTCCTCGGCCAAGCGGTCCAGCTCGCCGGTGGTAACGCCGGGGCCGATGTGTCTGGCCACTTCGGCTAAGGTCTTCCCAACAAGCAAAGAACTCTCCTTCAACACCGCGATCTCCGCATCGCTCAGGTTCACCAGGGGCTTGCTGCCCATGGGTCACCCAGCCATGCCGTAGGCCGCTCCTTGATTCCTGCCCTTGATGCGACCGCTCTTCATCAAGCCGTCGTAATGCCGCATCAAGAGATGACTTTCGATCTGCTGCAGCGTGTCCAGCAACACGCCCACCATGATCAACAATGAGGTGCCTCCGAAGAACTGCGCGAATCCCTGCTTGATGCCCATCATGCCCGCGAAGGCTGGCAGGATGGCCACCAGGCCCAGGAAGATGGCGCCGGGCAGGGTGATGCGCGAGAGCAGCTCATCGATGTGCGAAGCGGTGGCCTTGCCGGGCTTCACGCCGGGGATGAAGCCGCCATTGCGCTTCATGTCGTCGGCCATCTGGTTGGGGTTCACCGTGATGGCGGTGTAGAAGTAGGTGAAGGCCACCACCATGAGGAAGAGGGCGATGTTGTAGCCCCAACCCTGGTTGCTGGTGGCGCTCTGCATCCAGTTGCGCATGCTATCGCTCAGGAAAGGCGCCTGCGCGATGTACATGGGGATGAGCACGATGGCCTGGGCGAAGATGATCGGCATGACACCGGCCGCGTTCACTTTCAGCGGGATGTAGTTGCGCACTCCGCCGTACTGCTTGTTGCCCACCACGCGCTTGGCGAACTGCACCGGTATGCGGCGCGTGCCCTGCACCAGCAGGATGCAGCCGGCGATGATCAGCACCCAGAGCACCACTTCGACCAGCAGCAGCACGAGGCCACCGCCGCCCGGGCCCATGCGGCCCACCACTTCCTGCGCGAAGCTCTGCGGGAACTGCGCGATGATGCCGATCATGATGATCAGCGAGATGCCGTTGCCCAGGCCGCGCTCGGTGATGCGCTCACCGAGCCACATCACGAACAGGGTGCTGGCGGTGAGGATCATGACGCTGCTCCAAACCCAGCCGATGTTGTCCAACGGCGCTGCCTTGGCATCGATGCTGGTGTAAAGGAATCCGGGGGCCTGCGCCATGCAGATGGCGATGGTGAGGTAGCGCGTCCACTGGTTCAGCTGGCGGCGGCCGCTCTCCTCCTTCTGCTTCTTCTGCACCGCAGGAATGGCGATGCCCGCGAGCTGCATGATGATCGAGGCCGAGATGTAGGGCATGATGCCCAAGGCGAAGATGCTGGCGCGCGTGAATGCCCCGCCGGTGAAGATGGCGAGGATATCGGCGATGCCGCCGCCGCCGGTGGCGCCCACGGAGAGGGCGGCGCTGTTCACGCCGGGCAGCACGATGTAGCTGCCGATGCGGTACACCAGCAGCAGGCCCAGCGTGATGAGGATGCGCGTGCGCAGCTCCTCGATGCGCCAGATGTTCTTGATCGTGTCGATCAGGTTCTTCATGCCTCAGTCTTGGGGGCGATCATGGCGATGAGATCTGCCTTGCCGCCCTTGCCCTCGATGGCGGCCTTGGCGGAAGCGCTGAAGGCGTGGGCGGTGACGTTGATCGTGGAGGTGATCTCGCCGCGGCCCAGCACTTTGAGCAGATCGTTCTTACCGATGAGGCCGTTGGCGCGCAGCACGGCAGGATCGATCACGCTCAGGTTCTTGGCCGTGGCCAGCGCCTGGAGCGCATCGAGGTTGATGCCCTTGTACTCCACGCGCGTGGGGTTGGTGAAGCCGAACTTGGGGAGTCGGCGCGCCAAAGGCATCTGGCCGCCCTCGAAGCCGCGCTTGCGGTTGTAGCCCGCGATTGCCTTCTGGCCCTTGTGGCCTTTGCCAGAGGTGCCTCCGCGTCCGCTGCCTTGGCCTCGGCCCAGGCGCTTGTTGGTCTTGGTGCTCCCTTCGGCGGGTTTCAGTCTGCTCAGGTCCATGGTCGTTCGCTCTTATGGGTTCAGGCCTGCTTCACGCTCACCAGGTGCTGCACCTTGGTAACCATGCCCATCACTTGATCCGTGCCTTCGTGGGTGATGGTCTTTCCGATACGGCCCAGGCCGAGGGCGCGCAGCGTGGCCTTCTGCCGTTCCGGGCACTTGATCTGGCTCTTGGTCTGGGTGATGGTGATCTTGCTCATGGCCGTGTTGCCGATTGCTCGGCGCTGTTCTCGTTATCCGTTGAATACGCGTTCCAGTTTCACCCCGCGCTGGCGGCTCACCATGTTGGCGTCGCGCATGCTCATCAGGGCCTCGATGGTGGCCTTCACCACGTTGTGCGGGTTGCTGCTGCCCTTGCTCTTGGCCAGCACGTCGGTGACGCCCACGCTCTCGAGCACGGCGCGCATGGCGCCACCGGCGATCACGCCTGTGCCGTGCGCGGCGGGCTTCAGGAAAACCTGCGCCCCGGCGAACTTGCCTTCCTGCGGGTGCGGGATGGTGCCTTTGAGCACGGGCACCTTCACCAGGTTCTTCTTGGCGTCGTCGATGCCCTTGGCGATGGCCTCCTGCACCTCCTTGGCCTTGCCCAGGCCGTGGCCCACCACGCCATTCTCGTTGCCCACCACCACGATGGCAGCGAAGGTGAAGGTGCGCCCGCCCTTGGTCACCTTGGTGACACGGTTCAGGGCCACGAGCTTGTCCTTCAGCTCCAAGTCGCTGCTCTTGACTTTCTTGACGTTCGTTTCAGACATGTGCCGGGTTGATCAGAAGTTGAGGCCTGCTTCGCGGGCGGCTTCGGCCAGCGCCTTCACGCGGCCATGATAGAGGTAGCCGTTGCGGTCGAAGACCACTTGCGCGATGCCTGCGGCCTTGGCCTTCTCGGCGATGGCCGTGCCCACGAGCTTGGCTTGGGCGATCTTGGCGATGCCGTTGGCCTGCTTGTCCTTGAGCGAGGAGGCGCTGGCCAGCGTGCGGCCGCCCTCGTCGTCGATGATCTGGGCGTACATGCCCGTGTTGCTGCGGAAGACCGAGAGGCGCGGGCGCTCGGTGGTGCCGCGCACCTTCTTGCGCACTCGGGTCTTGATCTTGGATCTGCGTAGTTCCCTGCTGAATGCCATGGCTCAATGGTTATTTGCCTGCAGCCTTGCCAGCCTTGCGCCGCACCACTTCGCCCACGAAGCGCACGCCCTTGCCCTTGTAAGGCTCCGGCTTGCGCAACGAGCGCAGTTTGGCGGCCACCTGGCCGATGAGTTGCTTGTCCGCGCTCTCCAGGCGGATGATGGGGTTCTTTCCTTTCTCCTGCGCCGCAGCCACCTTGATCTGTGCGGGCAGCACCAGGGTGATGCCGTGCGAGAAGCCCAGCGCCAGCTGCAATTGCTGGCCCTTGGCCGTGGCGCGGTAGCCCACGCCCACGAGCTCCTGCTCGATCACGTAGCCTTCACTCACGCCCTTCACCATGTTGGCGAGCAGCGCGCGGTAGAGGCCATGCTTGGAACGGTGCGGCTTGGCGTCGCTGGGGCGGGCCAGCGTGACCACCGCGCCATCCTTCTTCACGGAGATGGCCGGGTCGATGGCCTGCTCCAAGGTGCCCTTGGGGCCCTTGACGGTCACCAGGTTCTTATCGCTGATGCTGACCTCAACGCCTTTCGGCAGGTCGATGGGTGCGTTTCCGATGCGGCTCATGGTTCCTTCTTCTTAGCTCACGTAGCAGAGTACTTCACCGCCCACGTTCAGCGTGCGCGCCTCCTTGTCGGTGACCACGCCCTTGCTGGTGGAGATGATGGCCACGCCCAGACCGTTCATCACGCGGGGCAGCTGCTCCACGTGGGCGTACTTGCGCAGGCCCGGGGTGCTCACGCGGCTGAGCTCGCGGATGGCGCTCTGGCGGGTCTGCTGATCGTACTTCAGGGCGATCTTGATCAGGCCCTGCTTGCCGTCATCCTCGGCCTTCCACGAGAGGATGTAGCCCTTGTCGTAGAGGATGCGCGTGATGTCCTTGCGCAGGTTGCTCGCGGGCACCACCACGACCTTCTTGCGCGCCATGATGGCGTTGCGCAGGCGGGTGAGGTAATCGGCGATGGGATCGGTGGTCATGGTCTTTTCTTTTGTTGGGGCGCGAGATCTCGCGCCCTTACGCTTGCTACCAGCTGCCTTTGGTTACGCCGGGGATCTTGCCTTCCAGGGCCATGTTGCGGAACATGTTGCGCGAGATGCCGAAGAGGCGGATGTGGCCGCGCGGCCTGCCGGTGATCTGGCAGCGGTTGTGCATGCGCACCTTGCTGCTGTTCGCCGGGAGCTTCTGCAAGCCTTCCCAGTCGCCGGCCTTCTTCAGCGCGGCGCGCTTGGCGGCGTACTTCTCCACCATGCGTGCGCGCTTGCGCTCGCGGGCTTTCATGCTTTCCTTGGCCATGGTAGCTGTTACTTTTTATCAGAGAATGGGAAGCCGAAGGCGGTGAGCAGGCTCTTGGCCTCCTCATCGCTGTTGGCGGTGGTCACCAGGGTGATGTCCATGCCTTGGATCTTGGTCACCTTGTCGATGTCGATCTCCGGGAAGATGATCTGCTCCTTCACGCCGAAGGTGAAATTGCCGCGCCCGTCGAAGCCGCTGGCCTTCACGCCGCGGAAGTCGCGGGTACGGGGCAGGCTCACGGCGATCAGGCGGTCGAGGAACTCGTACATCTTGTCGCCGCGCAGGGTGACACGGGCTCCGATGGGCATGCCCTTGCGCAGCTTGAAGTTGCTGATGTCCTTGCGCGACGTGGTGCTCACGGCCTTCTGGCCGGCGATGCTGGTCATCTCCGCCACGGCGTTCTCCACCACTTTCTTGTCGCCCACGGCGCTGCCGAGCCCCTGGTTCAGGTTGATCTTCACCAGGCGGGGCACCTGCATGGTGGAGGTGTAGCCGAACTCCTTCTTGAGGGAGGGGGCCACCTCGTCTTTGTATTTGGCACGTAGCCTGGGTACGTAGCTCATGGCTTAGGCCTTGGATTTCTTGGTCTTCACGTAACGCTCCAGCTTGCCCTCTTTGTTGAGGCGGCGGCCCACGCGGCCCGGCTCACCCGTCTTGGCATCGATGAGCATGAGGTTGCTGATGTGGATGGGGCCTTCCTTATCGACGATGCCGCCCTGGGGGCTGGCCGTGCTGGGCTTGCTGTGCTTCTTGTTGATGCGCAGGCCCTCGACGACGGCGGTCATGCGGTCGCGGTCCACCTCCAGCACGCGGCCCTGCTTGGTGCGGTCCACGCCGGCGAGCACCTTCACCAGGTCGCCCTTCTTGATGTGTGTCTTCTTCTGCATGGCTCAGAGCACCTCGGGTGCCAATGAGATGATCTTCATGAACTTCTTCTCGCGCAGTTCCTTGGCCACTGGTCCGAAGATGCGGGTGCCCTTCATCTCGCCGGCGGCGTCGAGGATCACCACGGCGTTGTCGTCGAAGCGGATGTAGCTGCCGTCCTTGCGGCGGGTCTCCTTGCTGGTGCGCACCACCACGGCCTTGTGCACGGTGCCCTTCTTGGCCTGGCCGTTGGGCATGGCGTGCTTCACGGTGACCACGATGGTATCGCCGATGCGGGCGTAGCGCTTGGCGGTGCCGCCGAGCACGCGGATGCAGAGCACCTCCTTGGCGCCGCTGTTGTCGGCCACGTTGAGTCGGGATTCCTGTTGGATCATGGGTGCTGCGGATTACTTGGCGCGTTCAACGACCTCCACCAGGCGCCAGCGCTTGAGCTTGCTCAAGGGCCGTGTCTCGGCGATGCGCACGGTGTCGCCGATGTGGGCATCGCCCTTCTCGTCGTGCGCCAGGAATTTGCTGGAGCGCTTCACGAACTTGCCGTACTTGGCGTGCATCACGCGACGCTCCACGGT
>CAZFBP010000191.1:0-6487 GCA_964517255.1 uncultured Chryseobacterium sp. | reverse complement strand
CCTACCGGATTCGGCGAGCAATTCAAGAAGCTGAAGAGACTCACCGGCGGCGCATTGGGGCTCGCGCACAGCGATGCAAGACCCGGACAACCTGCATCTGGCGCATCGTTCACGAACACGCTCACGATGGAGGTGTCGTTCGCGCAAGGTGCGGTACCAGCCACGACGTAACGGTAATCACCAGGCACGCTCACACCGGGCGTGAAGATCCCTGTTGGCAACGGCGCCAGGCTGGGCGTGAGCCAAGCGCCGTTGTTGTCCGGATTGCAGGTGAGGGCCGAGAAGAGCAGGAAGGGGGGTTCGTTGCTGCACGCGTTCCGGGTGGCATCGCAACCCGCGTATGCTCGCGTGGTCACGCTCACCGTGAGGAAGCTCACCGCTTGGCCGCAAGGGAACACGCCTGTCACCCGATACTCATACACGCCCTGCGCATCAAGTCCGGGCACGAAGAGCGCGCCATGCGCGCCGTTGTTGAAGAACCATTGGCCCCCCGGATCCGGGTTGCCAACGAGCGCGTTCGTCATGTTGAAGAACGGATCGTTCGAGCAGACCTGCACCGAGGCCGGGGAACCGGCATTCGGACCTGGCACTTCGCTCACCGTGACGGAAGCGTGCACCTGCGCGCACGGCGGTCCTTGGTTGAAGACGTAATAGAAGACGCCCGGATCATCGGTACTGGGCGTGTAGGTTCCGTTGAAGGTCGTACCGCCCAGCGAGTCACGTCGCCATTGGCCGCCTATGAGGTCCGGAGAGCAGCCCAGGTAGCCGATCAGCTGGTGGTTCGTCGGGTCCGTGCTGCAGAAGACCTGTGAGCCATTGCATCCGGGATTCAGGGCACGCGTCACGCTCACCGTAACGGTGGCCGAATCGGAAGAGCAGCCCAGTGCACCGATCAAGCGGTAGCGGAACTGGTAGGATCCAGGCGCCGCTACCAGCGTGGCGTTGAAGAACTGCCCGTTGAGCGCACCGGTGGCATTCAGATCGACCCATTGCCCGCCGGGCTGCGGGTTACCGCCAAGGCCGTTGAAGAGGTTCACCTGACTGTTGCTGCTGCACGCGGGCAGGGTGCCGTTGGTGCCTGCATCGAAGAGGCCCACGATGATCACATCGACATGTGCGTGATCCGCTTGGCAAGAGCCGATCCCTGCAACCTCGTAGCGGAACTCGTAGGTGCCAGGCGGCAGGCTGCCGCAATTGAAGAAATTGTTGTTGAGCTGGCCGGTGGGTGTGCCCTGCTCGGTCCAGACCCCGTTCAGGTCGAAGGTGCCCGTGAGCACCGTGAAGAGGTCAACCGATGCCGTGCCCTGGCACACGGTGATCGACCCAGCACCTCCAGCGTTCGGCGCAGGATTGATCGTCACGTCCACCGTCGCGCTATCGTTCTCGCAGGGCGCAATGCCCGGAACCACGTACACGTAATCGCCGGAGGGATCCGTAGCCGGATCCAGGAATCCGGAATGCGCGCCGCTGGGTCCGGTCCAGGATCCATCGTTGTCGGGGTCGCCACCCAATTGCATGAAGAGGTTCACGATACCCTCATTGCTGCACCGCGCGATGGATTCATCCTCGCCCGCGTCAGGCGCCTCGGTCACGGTCACGGTCACCACAGCGCTCGCAGCGAGGCACGGCGTCTGGCCAGGCACCGTATAGGTGTACCCGCCCGGTTGAGAACCACCAGGGGTGAACATTCCAGTATGCGGGGTACCGTTGGGCGCAGTCCAGTCCCCGCCACCATCAGGGCTGCCAACGAGCGAATCGATCAAGTCGAAGGAGGGCGCATTGCTGCACACCACCACCGCTGCATTCGTACCAGCGTTGGGCGCCTCATTCACAACCACGGCGACGAAGCCGGTATCGTTCACGCAGGGTGCCGTACCAACAACCACATAGCCGTAGGTGCCCGGCGCGCTAGTTCCAGGCGTGAAGGTTCCCGGCACGGACTGGTTCGAGGCATTCAGCCAGAAGCCCGTTCCATTGGGCGAACCACCCAATGCCGTAATCATCTCGAAGGGCGCGTTGGTGCTGCATACCGTGATGGTGCCGTTCACGCCTGCATTCGGTGCGATCACGCGATTCACCTGAACCACCGCGCTGAGCGGCCCGCAAGGGCCAGTGCCTGGCACGGTGTACGTGTAGTTGCCGCCCACCTGTGATCCGGGCAGATAGGTGCCGCTGTGCGACCCGCCACCGGGGGACGTCCAAGAGCCGCCTGCCTGGGGTGATCCGGCGAGCAGCGCGAAGAGATCCACAGGATCCGCATTGCTGCACACGGTGATGCTCCCATTGGTTCCGGGGTTCGGCGGCAGGGTCACGCTCACGCTCACTGTGGCGTTCGCCGGTTGGCACGGCGCAAGTCCGGTGACGGTGTAGATGTAATCGCCGGGAGCACTGGTGCCGGGCGTGAAGGTGCCGTTCATCGCGCCGCCGGGCCCGCTCCAGGTGCCTGTGCCATCCGGGCCGCCCGTGAGAATCCCGAAAAGGCTGATCGGCGCATCGCTCGCGCACACGGAGATGGATCCGCCCACGCCCGCGTTCGGCGTTGGATTCACCGTGACATTGATCGTGGCCGTGGCATTGGGGCAAGGCGCTTGGCCCGGCACGGTGTACACGTATGCGCCCGCTGCATCAGTGGCGGGGTTGAAGGTCCCGGCGTGCGCGCCTAGTGGCCCGTTCCACGACCCGCCTCCATTCGGATTGCCGGTGAGCAGATCGAACAGGCTGAACAACGCATCGTTCGAGCAGCGCGTGACATTGGTTCCCGCACCCGCGTTCGGCGCTGTGCTCACGCTCACCGTGACCGTCGCGCTGCTAGGCGGGCATGGCGCGAGGCCGGTCACCGTGTAGGTGTAAACGCCCGTCTGGCTCGTCCCGGGCGTGAAGCTCCCTGAGTGCGCATTGCCGTCGGGATCCTGCCAAGTGCCGCTCACGCTCGGGCTGCCACCGAGGGAATTGATCAGGCCGTACACCCCATCGGTGGAGCACAGCGTGATGCTTCCGCTCGTTCCGGCGTTGGGCCGTTGGTTCACGGTGATCGTCAGCGTTGCGCTGGCGTTCGCGCACGGGCCTGTGCCAGGCACGGTGTACACGTAGTCACCCGCCGGATCCGTTCCGGGCGTGAACGTGTTGCCATGCGCGCCACTTGGGCCCACCCACGTGCCGCCTCCATCGGGAGTCCCGTTCAACTGGGCCACCATGCTGAAGGCCGCATCATCGCTGCACACGGTGATGCTCCGCGACTGACCGGCATTGGGCGCCGTGGTCTGCAGCACGGTAACGGTGCTGAGCGCGGCCGGGCATGGCGGAGCGCCGGGAACCGTGTAGGTGTAAACGCCGGGCGTGCTGGTGCCCGGCGTGTAGGTGCTCACCACGGGAGATCCGCCGGGGCCGGTCCATGCGCCGGTGGGCTGCGGACTGCCGCCCAGGATGTCGAATAGCTGGAAGGCGGGCGAGTTGCTGCACACGCTGGTGCTGCCGCCTGTGCCCGCGTTCGCCGGCTGGTTCACCGTCACGATCACCGTTGCCGAGGCGTTGGCGCAGGGTGAGGACCCCGCCACCGTGTAGGTGTAGGTGCCTGCGGGATCGCTCGCGGGATTGAATGTTCCGCTGTGCGCGCCCATTGGGCCGCTCCACGTTCCGCCAGGATCCGGCGAGCCGCCGAGGAAATTGATCAGCTGGGCCGTGGAGCTCGTGGCGCAGAAGGTGGCCGTGCCGTTGGTGCCGGCATCGGGCGCAACAACCTTCGTTACCAAAACCGTGGCGCTCGCATCGGGGCATGGAGCGTTGCCTGTGTGCGTAAAGGTGTACACCCCACCGGGGTCGCTGGCCGGGACGAAGGTGCCGCTATGCGCGGAGCCGCCGGGCGCTGTCCAGCTACCGCCGGAATCCGGGTTGCCGCCTAGGAAACTGAACAGGCCGAACGAGGCGCCGTTGGAGCAGACCGTGTGCGCGCCGTTGGTGCCTGGCCATGGCGTGGTGACGATGCGCGCGAACCAGCCCGCTGCCACACCGGCTCCATCGCTCTGCCAATGGAAGGTGAGGCAGCCGGAAGCATCGGTGCTGGTGAACGTGACTGCTGCGAGCGAACTGGAGGAAGTGCCCGTGGCGAGGAGAGTCCCGAGCGTGTTCGCACCATCGTACACCTCGAGCTGGTCGCCGCTGGCCGCATTCCAACTGATGAAGCGAACCGACGTGAACGGCCCCGAACCCGCACCGCCCACCGGGCAGATCGTCACGGTGACATCCTCGTTGTTCTGGTAGTTGCCGCTGGCGCCGCCCGAATCGTAGAACTCACCGGTGCAGGAATCGAACTGCTGATCCTGATCGGCAGTACATACTTGCGCTCGCAAGGCCGAGGTCGGCCCCAGCGCGAGCATCAGGTAAGCGATGGCCCGCAAGGGTGCGTTGCTGTTCAGGAAGTTCACCAAGCGCTTTCCGGACAGGTCCGGCGAAAGGGGCCGCAAAATACGCCGCAGGCCTCGGGCGTGGTCAAGGCAAAGGCCCGTCGCTGTAAGGAATATCGACCACTCATTCATCCGCTTCGACGAACTGCGAGGACGTGTTCGCCCTCGGCGCGCGCTGAGCAAGGCGCTTGAGCTACGGAGACGTCGCCGGGGTCGCGTTCTGTTGCTTCTGGATGGTCACGGCCAAGGTGACCTCGTGGGTGCCTGTGCTGTAGTTGCGCAGGTTGCTGGTGATCACGTCGTAGCTGTAGCCGAACTGGAACTGTTTCTTGTGCCAGTAGCCGATCATGGCGCACCAGGCATCGTTGGTGCGGTAGCCCGCTCCGATCCAAACGGTCTCCTTGTAGCGCGCGGTGAGGTTGATGTCAATCTTCATCGGCACGGGCGCCACGTACTTCACCATGAACGACGGCTCGATGCGCAGGTCGTCGCCCACGGGCAGGCGGTAGCCGCCCATGGCGTAGTAGTGCCGTTCCATGCGGCTCAATGTGCCCGTGTTCTCATGCAGGAAGACCACTTGGTTGTTGAGCAGCTGCGGCGCCGCCGCTCCGAACCAGAAGCGCGGGTGACGCAGCAGGAGGGAGAAGGTGGCGTCGGGCTTCAGCTCTCCGCGCAGCTGATTGTCCATCGTGGGATCGCCCTGGTCGTGCAGGTTGATCTTCGAGCCATCAATCAGGAACTGCAGCATGCCGAAGCCCAGGCCGAAGCCCAGCTTCAGGTCGTCGGTGAGGCGCAGGTGGTAGGCGTAGCTCACCTGGAAGCCTGTGCGCCGCGTAGGACCCACATGATCCGTATAGAGGTATGCGCCCAGGCCCATCTTCCTGCCCAAGGAGGAATGGCCGCTGAGGGTGAAGGTGCGCGGCGCGTCCTGGATGCCCACCCACTGGTAGCGGTGCCCGCTGCGCAGCTCGAAGGCTTGCCGACTGCCCGCCACGGCCTGATTGAAGATGTAATCGTTGTGCATGTACTGCGTGAGCTGCGGCAGCTGCTGCGCGCGCAGTTGCGCGGCGGCCATGAGCACCGCGGCGGTCGGGAGGAGGAGGCGGAGGTTCTTCATGGCATCAGCGGATCACGGTGAGCGGACCGGTGTAAGGCTCAGGGAAGCGCGGGTCGTTGAGCTTCACCACGTAGTAGTAAGTGCCCACGGGCACGAAGCCGCCGTTGTAGCGCCCATCCCATGGCGTCTTGTAGCCCACGCTGCGGAAGAGGACGTCGCCCCAGCGGTTGTACACCTCCACCTCGCATTCGGGGAAGAGGTCGATGAAGTCGATCACCCACGCATCGTTCCAGCCATCGCCATTGGGCGTGAATCCGTTCGGGACCACGATCTCGGGCACCACGGTGATCAGCACCGAATCGATGGCCGAGCAGCCGTTGGGTGCCGTCACGAACACATCGAACCAGGTGCTCTCTTCCGGATCGGCGATCGGGTTGGCGACGCTGCCGCTGCTGAGCACGTCATCGGGCTGCCAGATGAAGGTCGATCCAGCGGGACCGGTGGGATTGCCGCCCAAGGTGGCCGTCTCGCTCAAGAAGATGGCCTGGTCGGGTCCGGCATCGGCGATGGGCAGATCAAGGATGGTGATCGTGACCTGATCGGTGGAGGTGCACGGGCCATCGGCCACCAGCAGCGTGAAGGTGTATGTGCCCGGCGATAGGCCCGTGAGCGTGATCACCGCATCGGTGCCGATCACGCTGTTCTGCGCATCGAGCCATTGATAGGTGACGGCGCCGGTGCTCTGCGACCCATCGAGCGTGAGGTCAACACCGCTGCACTCGGTGAGATCGGCGCCTGCATCGGCAACAACCGTCACAAGCGCATCCACCGTGATCGTTTGCGTGATGGTGCATCCGTTGTCATCGGTCATGGTGATGGTGTAGCCGCCCGGTGCGAGGTTGGCGATGTCCTCCGTCTGGGCATCGAATCCATTGGGGCCGTCCCAATCGAAGGAGTAAGGCGCGGTGCCACCGCTCGTGGTCACGCCGATGGCGCCATCGCTCGCCGTCGCGCAGCTCGCTGGCGTCAC
>CAZFBP010000190.1:4053-6500 GCA_964517255.1 uncultured Chryseobacterium sp. | reverse complement strand
GGCTTCCGCCCCTGGCAGCGCAACGGCATCACCTTTACGGGCAACAGCGACCAGAGCTACATCGGGCACAAGTACGGTACGGATGACAATACGGACTTCGTAGTGCAGTGGAGCGACAACCCCAGCGGCAGCCCGTGGGGCACGGATAGGATGAAGTTCGTGTTCACCACGCAGTACGACCCGACCCAGACCCGTGGCGCCACCTCAGTTTATGGATTAGAGGCCATTCGGCTGTGGCCGCGCAACCACCAGGAAGTGAATGTGGGCATCGGCGATTTCTTCGCAGGCAACCAATTGACGCCCGCCACGGTGGTGGACCCAACCGAGCGCCTCGATATCCTGAGAGGTCGCCTGCGCATCAGGCAGCTACCGGATGACCAAGCTGCAACGGATTCCTTCTATGTGATGGTAGTGGATCGCACGGCGCTCACGGCCGCGAACCAGCAACGCGGCGTGGTCAAGTGGGTAGATCCTTCCGTGTTTGGTGGCGGAGGCGCCGATTGCGATTGGGTGATGCAGGACCAGTTCCCCAATACCCCGCCGCATGTGTCGAACACGTACAATGGCAGCGCCTGCGCATGGGACCGGAGACACGGTGTAGGCATTGGCGAGCAGCTCCCGAAGTTCAAGCTGCATGTGACCCACACGTCTGATGCTCTGCTCTCACCCACGGCCATCATGGGTGCGTCCATGTTCAATGTTCCCCAGTCAACCACCTCGCTTCAAGGCGTGCTGGGCAGGGCGAGCAGCGTGAATCCCAGCGCGCAATTGCAAACGCAGCGGGCGTTCGGCGTGGTTGGCGAGGCGCTGGGCAGTCGCTCAACAGTGGGCGTGTACGGGCTGGCCGATATCTACGGTGCTCAAGGCGGAGGGAATGCTACGGAGACCTATGGCGTGATGGGCCGGGCGGTGGCCAATGGGAATAGCGACCATGTGGTTGGTGTTTATGGATACGGAGCAGGGGCAACCGACCCGCAAAATGATTGGGCGGGCTGGTTCGATGGCAACGTGAACATCGAGGGAGACATCTACCTCTACACCACTTACTTCGCCTCCGATGCTTCTCTTAAGACCGATGTGCAAGACTTGGATCCGAGCACCGAGATGGTGGAGGCATTGCAGGTCCACTCATATCAGTTCACGGATGAAGCCGTGAGCAACCTAGGTATGCCCGAAGGCGCGCAAGTCGGCCTCATCGCGCAGGAAGTGGAGCAAGTATTGCCCGGCCTGGTAAAGGACCACAATGTCCCCGCGAAGTATGATACAACGGGAACCGTGACCCAAGAGGCATACTCGTATAAGGCCGTGAACTATGTGGGCGTGATCCCATACCTCATCAGCGCCATGCAGAAGTTGAGCGCTGACAACCAAGAGTTGCGCGAATTGGTGAACGCCTGCTGCGCCTCGCCTAACGACGACGGGACGCGCTCCACCACGAACGGCGCAACGGATGAGGGCTCCATCACCCCCGCCCAAGAGCGTTTGCTGCGCATCGCGCCCAACCCCTTCACGGACCGCACCACGCTCTACTACACCCTGGAGCGCGCTGGCCGCGCCCAGCTGCTGGCCAACAGCTCAGACGGCCGCGACCTCTTCGTGTTGAGCGAAGCGCAGCGCGAGGCAGGCGATTACCAGCACGTTTGGAGCACCAAGGACCTGGCGCCCGGCATGTACCACATCACCTTGCTGCTCGATGGCGAGCCGGTGGTGAAGCGTGCGGTGAAGGTGGGGAGGTAGGCGTGGAAAGTGATCGGTGAGATTCCGGAGCGCGGGTGTCTGCAGTACGGCAGACACCCGCGCTCCGGAATGACGCCTTCGGCGTGTGAATACCAGTTCTAGCCCATCACCTTCGCCAGCAGTTCCCTTAAGAGCTCGCCCTGATCGGCGCCATCGCCACCCAGGCCCTTGCTGCGCAGATCGGTGGCGCGCAGGTGGCGCTGCACCTCCACCAGTTTCGGCAGCGGGTAGTTGCGCGCCTGCGCCAGGTAATCCTTGATGAAGTACGGGTTCACCTTGAGCGCAGCGGCCAGTTCTTGCTGCGGCTTGCCGTGCATGGCATGCACCACGGCCAGTTTGCTGAAGTAGGTGCTGAGGAAACCCACGGTGAGCACCAGCGGATTATCCTTGGGGTCGGCGGCGAAGTGGTTGGCGATGCGCTGCGCTTTGGCCGCATCGCGCATGCCGATGGCGTTCTGCAGCTCGAAGATGTTGTACTCCTTGCTGATGCCCACGAACCGCTGGATCACATCGTTGGTGATGGCGCCGCCTTCCTCAGTGACGAGGCAGAGCTTCTCCACCTCCTTAACCGCCTTGGCCAGGTCGCTGCCCAGGTGGCTGGCCAATAGCTGCGCTTCGGGCGCGCCCAGCTTGCGCTTGTGGTTCTTCGCGAAGCTCATCAGCACTTCGGGCAGCTTTTCCTCGCGCACCTTGTCGCTGGTGAACACCGC
>CAZFBP010000190.1:0-4043 GCA_964517255.1 uncultured Chryseobacterium sp. | reverse complement strand
GCCGCCTTTCTGCGCGGTCTTCAGGATGCTCTTGCGGCCATCGATCTTCTTGTGCTTGTAACAGAGCACCAGCACGGTCGTGGGCGTGGGCTTGGCGAGGTAGCTCTCCAGCTTCTCCACTTGATCTATGCGCCAGGCCTGCAATTCGCGCACGATCACTAGTTGCCGTTCGGCCATCATGGGGAAGCGCAAGCAGGTGTCCTTCACCTGGTCGGAGTCGGTGTCGCGGGCGTAGAGGATCGTCTGGTTGAAGTCGCGCTCGTGGTCCTGCAAGGCAAGGCGTTCCACTTCCTCCGCGATGCGGTCGATGAAGAAGCCCTCCTCGCCGTGCAGGATGTACACCGGTCGGAAGGTGCCGCCGCGCACCTCGGTCATGAGCTTCTTGTACTCGTCGGTGGTGGAAGCGGCCATGCGTTATTCGAATCGCAAGTGCTTCACGCTCCTTCCTCCGTTGATGATCTCGCGCAGGCTCTCGATGCCTACGCGCACGTGCGTCTCCACGAAGCCGCTGGTCACTTGGGCATCGCTGGCGCTGGTCTTCACGCCCCAGGGCACCATGGGCTGATCGCTCACCAGCAGCAGCGCCCCGGTGGGGATCTCGTTGGCGAAGCCGGTCATGAAGAGCGTGGCGGTCTCCATGTCGATGGCCATGGCGCGCAGGGTGCGCAGCTTCTCCTTGAAGGCCTCGTCGTGCTCCCACACGCGGCGGTTGGTGGTGTACACGGTGCCGCTCCAGTAGTCCAGTTCCATGTCGCGGATCACGTGGCTCACGGCGCGGTGGATCATGAAGCTGGGCAGCGCGGGCAGCTCGGGCGGGAAGTAATCGGTGCTGGTGCCTTCTCCGCGGATGGCCGCGATGGGAAGGACGAGGTCGCCCAATTGGTTCTTCTTCTTCAGGCCGCCGCACTTGCCCAGGAAGAGCACGGCCTCGGGGTTCACGGCGCTCAGCAGGTCCATGAGCGTGGCGGCGTTGGGGCTGCCCATGCCGAAGTTGATCATGGCCATGTCGTCGGCCACGGCCACCTTCATCGCCTTGTCCTTCGCCACCACTTGCGCGCCGGTGAGCTGGCAGAAGCGGTCGAGGTAGTTATCGAAGTTGGTGAGGAGCAGGTGCTTCTTGAAGTCGGCGGCCTCCACGCCCGTGTAGCGGGGCAGCCAGTTGCTCACGATCTCTTGCTTGGTGCGCACTTTTGCGGTGATGCGTGGTACAGGGACACCTGCGTTGGCACTGCCCGACCACGGGCTCAAAACTAGGCACGGTCCCGATGGCCCGCAGGTCTTCGATGCCATTCGCCGCCAATGGGTGGCACTGCTGCCGGAGGAATGGGTGAGGCAGCACTTCGTCAATTACCTCGTTCACGACAAGGGCTGCCCGGCCTCCTTGATCGCCGTGGAGCGGCAGCTCACGCTGAATGGCCTCAGCAAGCGCGCCGACATCGTGGTGCATGCCGCCGACGGCCGCCCCGTGGCGCTGGTGGAATGCAAGGCGCCGGGGGTGAAGGTGGGCCAGGCGGTCTTCGAGCAGGCCGCTCGCTACAACAGTGTCTTCAGGGTGAAGTGGCTCATCGTCACCAACGGGTTGAAGCACTACTGCTGCGCTGTGGACCATTTCAAGGCCAGCGTTGATTTCGTCGTGGAGATCCCGGACCACGCCGCCCTTTGCGCGCCATGAACCACGGTACCTTCGCCTTCTGCCGGAGCGCACCATCGCGAAGGCGCATCGCATGCTGAATCGTTACGCGCTGCTAATCGCCTGCTCGGGCGCGCTCACCGTTTCCGCGCAGGTCGGGCCCGCCGGACCGAGGAAGGTGAAGATGGACCTGGTGCTTGAGCATCACTTGAGCCAGCCGCACGCCGATGGCGAGTTCATCGACCTTTTCATCCACGGCAACGCTGGGGCTGTGGAGAGCGCTGTGCTGGCGCAAGGCGGCTTGGTGAAGATGAGCATGGCGCGCCTGGTGAGCGTGCGGCTCCCGATCGGCAAGGTGCGGGCGCTCGCTGCGGATCCCGCCATCGTGCGCTTCGAGTGGGGCGGCGACCGCATGAGCTATCTCGGCGACAGCATGCGCGTGAAGGCGCGCGTGAACCAGGTGCATGCGGGGCTGGCGCCGCTGCCCCAAGCCTACGATGGCACGGGCGTGATCCTGGGCTTCATCGATGATGGCCTCGGGATCGATCATCCCGACTTCCGCACCGCCAATAACACCACGCGCGTGCTGCACTATTGGGACCAGGGCCTGAGCGGTTCCGGCGCGCCGCCCGAATTCGGCTACGGCCGTGAGTGGAACAAGGCGCAGATCGATGGTGGGCAACTGGCCAGCGATTTCAATGGCTCAGTGCATGGTAGCACCGTTGCCGGCACGGGCACCGGCGATGGCAGCGCGAATGGCCGGCACAAGGGCGTGGCGCCCGGCGCCGACCTGATCGTGGTGAAGTACAGCAGCGGCTCCGATTTCCGTGCGCGCGTGGCCGATGCCGTGAAGTACATCTTCGACCGCGCGGACGCCGAAGGCAAGCCCGCCGTGGTGAACGCCAGCCTGGGCACCTATAGCGGATCGCACGATGGCCTCGATGCCTCCGCGCTCTTCATTGACAGCTTGATCGCCGCGCGGCGCGGGCGCTTCCTGGTGTGCGCTGGCGGCAACAATGGTTCGCAGTTCCCTTACCACCTCCGAACGCAAGTGGATGCCGATACGAGCTTCACCTGGTTCACCACCAACGCCAACGGGCTTGATTTCAATGTGTTCCCCTATCCGAACATGTTCTTCGAGCTCTGGGCCGACCTCGATGAGTTCGAGGACGTGCAATACGCCATCGGTGCCGACCGCGTGACGCCCAGCCTGCAGTTCCGCGGGCGCACCGCCTACTACAACCTGGCGCAGAACCTGGGCACCACGATCATAGAGCCGCTCATCAACACCAGCGGCGACACGCTGGGCAATGTGGAGTTCCTCGCCCTGCAACGAGGCGACCAGGTGCAAATGCAGGTGCGCATCGCTTCTCCCGACAGCGCCGATTACCTGTGGCGCTTCATGACCACCGGCAGCGGCCGCTTCGACATCTGGTCGCTCACCACCGCCACCGCCACCAGCAATGTGATCGGTCCTGCGCTCGCTGCACCGTTAGGGCTGCCCTTCCCCACCCCGGCTGAATACCCGGCCATGGCGCATTACGTGCAGCCCGACAACCTCTCGCACATCGTCGATAGCTGGGCCTGCTCTCCGCGCACGCTCACCGCCGCCAATTACTGGAACCAGAAAGAATACCAGCCCTGCGCAGGCGCATACATCAACGCGCCCATCGAGCCGTACACCATCAGCAGCGGCAGCAGCATGGGCCCCACGCGCGACGACCGCTACAAACCCGACATCGCAGCACCTGGCGACGTGACCATGGCCGCCGCGCCCATGGCGATCATCAGCAACTGGAGCAGCACCAACGCCGACAAGATGGATGAGCTCTGCATGCACGTGCGCAACGGCGGCACCAGCATGGCCAGCCCCGTGGTGGCAGGCGTGGTGGCGCTTTACCTGCAGAAATGCCCCAACGCCGATTGGCAGCAAGTGCGCAACGCACTCATCAATTCAACATGGGGCGATGCGCTCACCGGCACCTTGCCCAACAACAGCTTCGGCTACGGCCGGGTGCATGCCTTCGATGCGCTCGTCACCTCAAACCTTGCACCCGTCACCATCACCGCCGCCGCCGATGAGATGTGCCCAGACGATTCCGTGCAGGTCACTGCGCCTGCCGGCTACACGGCTTACCTCTGGAGCAACGGCGCCACCACCAACCCGGCTTGGTACTCGGGCCCGGGTCCGCTCACCGTTTCGGCCGCCACCGCGCCGGGATGCGCCAGCAGCAACGCCCTCAGCTTCACGCTGCTCCCCGCGCCACCCACGCCGGTGATCACGCCCAGCGGCAGCCTGCTCACCAGCAGCACCGGGCCGAGCTATCAATGGTTCCTCAATGGCACGGCCATCAACGACGCCACCGGCCAATCGCATTGGGCCACGGCCGTGGGCAACTACACCGTGGAGCAT
>CAZFBP010000189.1:0-6553 GCA_964517255.1 uncultured Chryseobacterium sp. | reverse complement strand
GTTCACCGTGATGTGCTTGCCCACTTCGCGGATGAAGCGCAGGAAGCCCATGCCCTTGAACCAGTCGTAGTTGTTCACCAGCTCGGCGGCGTTGGGGCCGGTGAAGTCGATGAAGCGCTCGAGCTGCGCCTGCACGCAGGCTTGGTTGTGGCGCAGGGCGTCCTCGTCGAGCAGGTTGCGCTCAGCGCTCTTGCCGCTGGGATCGCCCACCATGCCGGTGGCGCCGCCCACGAGCGCGATGGGTGTGTTGCCGCAGCGCTGGAAATGCACGAGCATCATGATCTGCACCATATTGCCCACATGCAGGCTGTCGGCGGTGGGGTCGAAGCCGATGTAGCCGCGCTGCGGGCCCTTGGCAAGCTGCTCCTCGGCGCCGGGCATGCTGTCGTGCAGGAGGCCGCGCCAGCGGAGCTCGGAGAGGTAGTTCTTCATGTCCTTTTGCAGCGCGGCCAAGGTAGCCGAGGCGGGCGCGGGTCAACGATGGGGCGTGGGCCGCAGCCAGCTCAGCATCCAGACCACCAGCAGCGGGACCGGGTACTGCAGCCCATGCAGCAGGGCGATGGCAACGGGGTACAAGGCCGGCAGGAGTCCGCTGAGTGCATGGAGGAGCAAGGCCAATGCGCTCAGGGACAAGAAGGTGATGCAGACGGCCCACATCCATCCGTGATGGGCCAGCCTCACACGCGCCAGGGCAACGGTCAGCGCCAGGGTGGCGGCCACGAAGCCCGCAGCGAATGCCCATTTGGCCCGGATGAGCCCCGAGGAGCCCATGCCATCGGCCCATGCGCGGAAGGCGGAATGCGCGTAGTTGATGGGCCTGGCGTGCAGCACGAAATCGATCTGGTAGTTGAGGTTCACGAAAACGAACTCCCGCAGGGCGCCGAGCGCGATGGCCGCGCACAGCAGCAGGGCGCTCAGGAGATCGGTCCTCCTCATGCCGATGGGCGCTTCCATCCGCTGAACCTGCGCACCCAGAGCCACATCAGGCCGAAGACGGCACCGTAAACCACCACATAGAAGGTGTAATCGTGGTTGAACTCGAGCCAGCCGTAGCCCTGGGTGACCACGATGCAGAGCACGGCCACTCGGATGGCGTTGAGCAGGTGCACGAGTGCGATGCCCGCTGGGACGAACCAGGCCTTGTGCCGCCAAGGGCCGGGGAAGGCGATCACGAATACGGCGAGCACCGCGAAGATCTTGATGCCGTTGCACGGGTCGCCGATCCAGAGCAGGCTGCCCCCTTGCACGCCGATGTACCGCTCCAGGTCGATGCCCGGTTCAGGGAGCAATTCGTATCCGAAGGCCGTGAGCAGGGCGCCGGACAGGTCCATCAGGCTGTTGATGACCAAGCGGTCCAGGGCGCCCCAAGGATGGATCCACTGGTGATATAGCAGCAGCCAGCCCAGCCAAAGGCCGATGCCAAGAACGAGAAAACGTGAGAAAGGATCCTTGAAGGCCCGGATCAGCGCGGGGGCGCTCATTCCGCTACGGCTGTTGCCCGCCGCGGCGCATCTGCATCGCCTTGGCACCGCCGAAGAACAGACCGGCGGCCAGAAGGGCACTGATGCCTCCATCGATCGGGATGCAGGGAGGCGGCCAGCAGGGCGGAGGGCCGCCACCGGGTTGGGCCAGAACCGCCCCGGCGAAGGGAGCAGTGAAGCAGACGACCAGAAGGAGAGCGCGGAGCAGCGAGGACTTCATTCGTGAATTGATCGCGGCCAAAAGTATCATAATGATCCAGTTGAGCGCCATGCCGATTTTTCAACCGCCCAGCCCGATCAAATCGGGGACGGGCAACACCGAAGCCCGGCCCGGAAGACCCGGCCTATATTTGGCCGCCTTCAGGCGCTTCGGGCGGCCGGGCCGGCGAGCCAAGGCCCCTTCCCCTTCGATGGCCACCCACAAGTCCCAGCAGCGCAACAGCATCGTTGATGCGAAGGACCTGCGCTATTTCATCCGTATCGCCTCGAAGAACTGGTACTTCGTGGCCGTGGCCGTGGGTGTGGCCGCCGTGCTGGCCTACCTCTACAGCCTGAAGCTCCCGGACATCCACGGGGCGCGCACCCAGATCCTGCTCAAGGACCGCGAGGTGTACGATTACCAGAGCCAGGTGTACAAGAGCATCGGCTATGTGGGGGCGTACAGCGACATCGTGAACCAGAAGCGCGTGCTCACCAGCTTCGACCTGGTGAACCGCACCCTGGACAAGCTCGACTTCGACGTCTCCTACTTCATCGTGGGCCGCTACCGCACCACGCAGCACTATGGCAACATGCCCTTCAAGGTGAGCATGCAGGTGCTGGACAAGAAGCTCTACGACCGAGCCATCGACCTGCGGATCCTCGACTTCGACCACTTCGAGCTCAGCTACGACCGGGGCGGAGAGGTGCGCAAGAAGCAGTTCAGGTTCAATGCCGACGAGCACGACGAGGACTATAACATCCGGGTGGACCGCTCGCCGTTCATGACCGCCAAGAACGTGCAGAGCCTGGCCGAGACGGATTACCAGTTCGTCCGCCACGAGCGCAACCGGCAGGTGAACGAGCGGATCAAATCCATCGTGATCGAGAACCAGGACTTCACCACCATCCTGGAGATCATCACTGAGGACGAAGTGCCGGAACGCGCCAAGCTCTTCCTCGATTCCCTCTCGGCCGAGTACATCCGTTACACGCTGCGCAGCGAGTTCGAGATCAACGATAACACCATCAGCTACATCGACAAGCAGCTGGCCGAGGTGACCGTGGTATTGGAGCAGCACGAGCGCGAACTGCTCACCTACCAGGAGGAGAAGGACGTGATCGACCTGACCCGCGAAGAAGGCCTGTACTTCGGCGAGATGGTCACCTACGACCGTCAGCGACGCCAGTTCGAGCTGGAACTCAACGCGCTCGATGCCCTGGAGGATTACGTGCTGAACAGCAGCGACAAGCTGCTGCTCCCGCCCGCCACCTTCGTGATCGATGACATGTTCCTGCGAAACATGCTCGAGAGCCTCTACAAGATGCAGATGGAGCGCAACGTGATGCTCTCTTCGGGCACCACCAGCAACATGGCCGTGCAGGAGGTGGACAGCACCCTGCAGCGCAACCGCGGTGCGCTGCTCACCTACATCAAGAACGCCCGCGATGCCAAGGTGAGCCGCAAATCGGATGTGGATGCGCAGGTGGGCGATTTCGAGCGCCTGCTGCGCCGCCTGCCACGCAGCCAGCGGGACATCCTGAACATCGAGCGGCGGCTGCACGTGAACGAGAAGCTCTACAATTTCCTGCTGGAGAAGCGCGCCAGCACCATCATCGCCAAGGCCGGCATCGTGCCCCAGACCAAGGTGATCGAGAGCGCGCGCAGCCTAGGCGTGGTACGGCCCGACAAGACCAAGATCCTCTACACCTTCCTATTGGGAGGCTTGGTGGTGGCCCTCCTGGTGGTCTTCGTGCGCGTGATGTTCTACGACCGCATCGAGAACGCAGAGCAGCTCAAGGAGCTCACCGCCCTGCCCGTGTACGGCGAGATCATCGCCAGCGAGAAGGCCGAGCTCAACTACGTGGTGGTGGACAGCGACCCGAAGGCCGCCATCACCGAGAGCTTCCGCACGGTGCGCACCAATCTGGAGTACATACCGGCCAGGACCGACGGCGGCAAAGTGGTGCTAGTGACCAGCTACCGCCCCAACGAGGGCAAGACCTTCTGCTCAGTGAACCTCAGCGCCATCCTGGCCAAGGCCGGCAAGAAGGTGCTGCTGCTCGAGCTCGACCTGCACAAGCCCAAGGTGGCCACCGGCCTGGGCATGAGCAGCGCCACAGGCCTGAGCAACGTGCTCATCGGCAAGCTGAAATGGCGCGATGCGTTGATGCCCACCCAGTTCGAGAATTTCTCCGTCATCCTGAGTGGACCAACCCCGCCCAACGCATCGGAGCTGGTGCTGAGCAAGCACTTGGAGCAGCTTTTCCTGGAAGCGCGCCGGGAGTTCGACTACATCCTGGTGGATACCCCGCCCGTGGGCCTCATCACCGATGCGCTCCTCATGATGCGCTACGCCGATGCGACGCTCTTCGTGGTGAACACCCAGTTCGCCAGCAAGGACCACGTGAACAACGCGCTCGAGGTGCTGCAGGCCAACGCGGCACCGAACATGGGCTTCATCCTCAACGGGGTGCGCATGAAGAAGAGCAAGTACTACTACAACACCAACTACGGCTACGGCTACCGCTACGCGTACGGCTACGGCAGCGGCTACGGCTATGGCTATGGCTACGGGTACGGCCGCAAGCGTTCAAAGGACAAGGCTGAATCGAGGAATCAGAAGGCATGACGCGCGATGAGGGCGTGGCCGCCGAAGGGCCTTGGGACGTGATCGTTCAGGACGAGCGCTCGTGGTGGCGCCTCGGCATGGGCGAGGTGTGGCGTTACCGTGACCTGCTCATGCTCCTGGTGCGGCGAGACCTGCTGGCCGTGTACAAGCAGACCGTGCTGGGCCCCGCCTGGCAAGTGGTGCAGCCACTGCTCACCTCCATCATGTTCGCCGTGGTCTTCGGCATCATGGCCCGCATGTCGTTGCCCGGCATACCGCCCTTGCTCTTCTACATGAGCGCCGTGGTGCCCTGGGGCCTGTTCAACGGCGTGGTCACCCGCATCTCCCAGACGCTGGTGTGGAACTCGGCGCTGATGACCAAGGTGTACTTCCCACGGCTCGTGGCGCCCCTGGCCACTTTGCTCAGCACCGGGTTCAGTTTCCTGGTCCAACTCGCGGCCTTCTTCCTCTTCGCCATCGGCTACGCGGTCACGGGTCGTTTCACTTGGGGCATCGGCGTGGAGGCGCTGGCCCTTCCTGCGCTGCTGCTGCTGTTGCTCGCCCTGGCCTTCGGCATCGGCCTGCTGGTGGCCTCGCTGTCGGTGCGTTACCGCGACCTCGGCTTCCTCATCGGCTTCGCCTTGCAACTGCTCATGTACATGAGCCCCGTGATCTTCCCGCTCTCGCGCGTCGAGGAGGGCACCGGCCTGCGGGCCCTGCTTGAGGCCAATCCCGTGACGCCCATCATCGAGGGCTTCCGGGCCGCGCTCTTCGGGCTGCCCATGGAGTGGAGCACCTTGATCTACTCCGCGGCCGTGGCGGCCGTGGCCCTGGGCGGCGGGCTGCTGCTCTTCCAGCGGGTGCAGCGCTCCTTCGCTGACGTGATCTGAGCCATGCGTGCAGTGGTGATCGAGGCCCGTGACCTCCACAAGCGCTACCGGCTCGGCGTGATCGGGCGCGAGGCGCTGCTGGGCGATGCCAGGGCCGCCTGGCGGAGCATGCGGGGCCTTGGTGGGAAACCGGTCCCGCCCGACCCGCACAGCGCGGAGCAGCGCGACGGCAATTGGTTCTGGAGCCTGCGCGGGGTCTCGTTCGACGTGAGGCAGGGCGACGTGCTGGGCATCCTGGGCCGCAATGGCGCGGGCAAGAGCACCTTGCTCAAGCTGCTCTCGCGGATCTCCGTGCCCACCATGGGCACCATCAAGATGCGAGGCCGCGTGAGCAGCTTGCTCGAGGTGGGCACGGGCTTCCACCCCGAGCTCACAGGGCGTGAGAACATCTACCTCAACGGCGCGATCCTGGGCATGCGCAAGGCCGAAATCGACCGCAAGCTCGACGAGATCATCGCCTTCAGCGGCATCGAGCACCACTTGGATTCGCCCATCAAGCGCTACAGCAGCGGCATGAAGGTGCGCCTGGGCTTCAGCGTGGCCGCGCACCTGGAGCCCGAGATCCTGATCGTGGACGAGGTGCTGGCCGTGGGCGATGCCGAGTTCCAGAAGAAATGCCTGGGCAGCATGCGCCAGGTGGCCGATGGCGGACGCACCATCCTCTTCGTGAGCCACAACATGGTGAGCGTGCAGACCCTGTGCACCCGCGCCCTCTGGCTGGAGAATGGGCTGGTGCGCCGCGAGGGCGAGACCGAGGACCTGGTGCGCGACTACCTGGACACCTACGCCCACAAGCATAGCGAGCAGGAATGGCCCGATGGCGATGGCCCCGGCACCGAGGACGTCCGCCTGGTCTCCGTCCGCGCCATCAGCGCCGATCCCAGCGGCGCCTTCATCACGGATCGATCCGTGCGCGTGGAGATCGAGGTCGATAACCGGAGCATCGCCGATGCGGACCTGGATGTGCGCCTGCAGGTGCGCACCGGCAACGATGCCATCGCCTTCTGCAGCGACCTCTCCACCGCGCTGCCCGCCGCGCTCTGGAACCTGGGCCGCAGCAAGGTGAGCTGCACCATACCGGCGGACCTGCTCAATTCAAACACTTACCGCTTCCACGTGATCTTCTTCCGGCGCGGGCATCTGCTCTTCCGGGCGGAGGACGTGCTGAGCTTCGACGTGCAGGAAGCAGCGCGCACGGGCAGCAACTTCCGCAAGGTGCCGGGGGCCGTGCGGCCCGCGCTCCAATGGCAGCGCTGATGGGCGGTATCGGCGCAACTCTCCTCAAGCTCACGCGGCCACTGCAGCCCGTGATGCCGCGCATGCTGCCGAGCCTGGTCATCATCGGCGCGCAGAAGGCCGGCACCACCACCTT
>CAZFBP010000188.1:5205-6600 GCA_964517255.1 uncultured Chryseobacterium sp. | reverse complement strand
GGCATCAGCACGGAGGAGGAGCGCGTGGAGCAGCTGGCGGCGGCGCACCACAACCCTTTCCTGCTGCGCTCGCGCGACGTGATCATCGACCTGATGACCGACAGCGGCACCAGCGCCATGAGCGCGCACCAATGGGCCGGGGTGATGGAGGGCGATGAGGCTTACGCGGGCTCGCGCTCGTGGGAGCGCATGGAGCTGGCCGTGCAGGAGCTCACCGGCATGGACCACGTGCTGCCCACGCACCAGGGCCGCGCGGCGGAGCGCATCATCTATGGGCACCTGGGCGGTCCAGGCAAGGTCTTCATCAGCAATACGCACTTCGACACCACGCGCGCCAACATCGAGTTCACCGGTGCCACCGCGATCGACATCCCCATCCCCGAAGGAAAGGACCCAGCGCGCGAGCATCCCTTCAAGGGCAACATGGACGTGGCCGCACTGGAAGCGTTGTTGAAGCAGCACACGGGGCACATCGGTGCGGTGATCCTCACCGTGACCAACAACAGCGGCGGCGGCCAGCCCGTGAGCATGCGCAACGCGGAAGAGATCTCCGCGATGTGCAAGAAGCACGGCGCGCACTTCCTGCTCGACTGCTGCCGCATCGCGGAGAACAGCTGGTTCGTGAAGCACCGCGAGGAGGGCATGGAGGGCCTCTCCTACCGCCAGATCGCGCAGCGCATGTTCTCCCTGGCCGATGGCGCGGTGATGAGCGCCAAGAAGGACGCGCTGGTGAACATGGGCGGCTTCCTCGCCCTGCGCGATGGCGCAATTGCCGAGGCCTGCACCAATTTGCTCATCATCACTGAAGGGTTCACCACCTACGGCGGCTTGAGCGGCCGCGACATGGAAGCCATCGCCATCGGCCTCGAGGAGGTCTTCGACCCGCACTACCTCGATTACCGGATCCGCAGCACAACCTTCCTCGGGGAGAAGCTGCACGCGCTCGGTGTGCCGCTGATGCGACCCATCGGTGGCCATGCCGTGTACATCGATGCCAAGGCCCTCTACCCGCACATTCCGTCGGAGCAGTACCCCGGCCAGGCCCTCGTGTGCGAGCTGTACAAGCTGGGCGGCATCCGCAGCGTGGAGATCGGCTCGGTGATGTTCGGCACCTATCTGCCCGATGGCTCGCTGAAACCCTCGCCCATGGAGCTCGTGCGCCTGGCCATCCCGCGCCGCGTGTACACGCAGAGCCACATCGAGTACGTGGCGGAGACCTTCGAGGAAGTGATCCGCACCCGCGAGCAGGCGAAGGGCTTCCGCATCATCAAAGAACCGAGGTTCTTACGGCATTTCACCGCGCATTTCGAGCCGCTGGCCTGATGGAATCGTGATGTTCCGCACAAGACAGACGATGCAGTCGCCTAGATTCGCCGCCGCATGAGGCACCTGATC
>CAZFBP010000188.1:1474-5195 GCA_964517255.1 uncultured Chryseobacterium sp. | reverse complement strand
GATCACGATCGTGGTCCTTTGGACGCAGGGCTATCTCTTCGCGCCCGAGTTGCTGCAATTGCCCGCGCTCTTCATCCATTTCCAGGAGCATCGCGACTTGAACGAAGCGATCGGATTCGAGGAGTTCCTTGTTCTTCACTACTCGGATCACGATCACGGCGCGGAACCGCCAAGGGAGCACGACCAGCTGCCCTTCCATCACCATCATGGCGCGGCCATCGATCACTGCTGCTTGAAGCTGGTCTCCTCCGAGCCGGAGCGGCCGGTGAGCTTCCCGGATGCCGCCACGGTTCGTGAACAGGTCGAGCTGCCGAAGGACGGCCCGCTTCCCGGCTTCCTCCGCACCTTGCTGCAACCACCACGGTTGCTAGCCTGACCCCAGGCCGCTTCTTCAACATTCCGTTGGC
The DNA here is from genome assembly GCA_964517255.1 of uncultured Chryseobacterium sp. Classification (GTDB taxonomy): domain Bacteria; phylum Bacteroidota; class Bacteroidia; order Flavobacteriales_F; family PHOS-HE28; genus PHOS-HE28. Next base: position 4,788 of record CAZFBP010000188.1, on the reverse strand, counting down.
CCGGCCGTTCCGGTGACCCGCGCCTCGCGGAGCATCCGTTCCGTCCCACTTCAATCCGTCTCCCATGCTGGACCGCATCATCGCATTCTCCATCCAACAGAAGCTCATCGTCGGGCTGCTGGTGCTGGGCCTGATCGCCTATGGCGGCTATCAGGTCACGCAACTGCCCATCGATGCCGTGCCCGACATCACCAACAACCAGGTGCAGGTGATCACCGTGAGCCCCGCGCTGGGCGCAGGTGACATCGAGCGGCTCATCACCTTCCCCATCGAGCAGGCCACGCGCAATGTGCCCGGCATCATCGAGCTGCGCAGCTTCTCACGCTTCGGCCTGAGCGTGGTGACGATCGTGTTCGACGATGCCACCGAAGTGTACTGGGCCCGTCAGCAGGTCACCGAGCGCCTTGCGCAGCTCACCATCCCCGAGCAGTTGGGCAAGCCCGAATTGGGCCCGGTGACCAGCGGCCTGGGCGAGATCTACCAGTACGTCGTGAAGGCGAAGCCCGGCTATGAGGGCCGGTACGGTCCCATGGAGCTGCGCACCATCCAGGACTGGATCGTGCGCCGCCAGCTCATCGGCACCGAGGGCGTGGCCGATGTGAGCAGCTTCGGCGGGCTGCTGAAGCAGTACGAGATCGCCGTGGACCCCGAGCGGCTCGGCGCCATGGGCATCACCCTCGCCGACGTGCTCGATGCCGTGGCCCGCAACAACGCCAACACCGGCGGAGCGTACATCGAGAAAGGGCCGCAGCTGCTCTTCATCCGCACGGAAGGATTGCTCGAGGACATGGAAGGGCTACGCTCCATCCAGGTGAAGGCGCTCTCCGACCACACGCCCGTGCTGCTGCGCGATGTGGCCGAGGTGAGGTTGGGCACCGCTACGCGCTACGGCGCGCTCGTGCATGATCAGGAAGAGGCCACAGGCGCCATCGTGATGATGTTGAAGGGCGCGAACTCCAGCGAGGTGGTGGGCAAGGTGAAAGAACGCATCGCCCAGATCGCGCGGACGCTGCCCGAGGGGGTGGAGATCCAGCCCTTCCTCGATCGCACCAAGATGGTGAGCAACGCCATCCGCACGGTGGAGACCAACTTGCTGGAGGGCGCGCTGATCGTGGTGCTGATCCTGGTGCTCTTCCTGGCCAACCTGCGCGCGGGCCTGGTGGTGGCCTCGGTGATCCCGCTGGCCATGCTCTTCGCCGTGATCATGATGAACCTTTTCGGTGTGAGCGGCAACCTCATGAGCCTGGGCGCGCTCGACTTCGGCCTCATCGTGGACGGCGCGGTGATCATCGTGGAGGCGGTGCTGCACCGCATGCACGGCCCCGGTCGTGGCACCGGTAAGCTGGACCAGCAGCGCATGGATGAGATGGTGCGCGGCAGCGCCAGCCGCATGATGAACTCCGCCATGTTCGGCCAGGTGATCATCCTCATCGTGTACCTGCCCATCCTCTCGCTGCAGGGCATCGAGGGCAAGATGTTCAAGCCCATGGCACAGACCGTGGCCTTCGCCGTGCTGGGCGCCGCGATCCTCTCGCTCACCTACGTGCCCATGATGAGCGCACTGGTGCTGAGCCGCCGCATCGATGCCCCGGCCACCTGGACCGACCGCATGATGGAGCGTTTGGGCAAGGCCTATCGCCGTTGGCTGGACAAGGCGCTGGTGAGACCCGCCCGGCTCGTTGTGGGCGCGGTGGTGCTCCTTGCCATCGCTGCCGGCATCATGGCCTCCATGGGAGGCGAGTTCATACCGGAGCTCGAGGAGGGTGATTTCGCGGTGGAGACGCGCCTGCTCACCGGCAGCTCGCTCAGCGCCTCCATCGACGCGTGCCAGAAGGGCGCGGGGCTCCTGAAGGCCCATTATCCCGAAGTGGTGAAAGTGGTGAGCAAGATCGGCAGCGGTGAGATCCCCACCGACCCCATGCCCATTGAAGCAGCGGACATGATGGTGATCCTCAAGCCCAAAGACGAGTGGACCAGCGCCGAGAGCTTCGATGAGCTCGCCGAGAAGATGGGCAACACGCTCAGCGCGCTGCCCGGCGTGAGCTTCGGCTTCCAATACCCCGTGCAGATGCGATTCAATGAACTGATGACCGGCGCGCGCCAGGATGTGGTGTGCAAGATCTTCGGCGAGGACCTCGACACGCTCGCGCAATACGCCGAGAAGCTCGGTGTCTTGGCGAGCAGCGTGGAGGGCGCGAAGGACCTGTACGTGGAGCGCGTGGGCGGCCTTCCGCAAATCGTGGTGAGGCACGATCGCGCGGCCCTCGCCCGCTACGCGCTCGATGTGGAGGCGGTGAACGACGTGGTGCGCACGGCCTTCTCCGGAAGCGTCGCCGGACAGGTCTTCGAAGGCGAGCGCCGCTTCGATCTGGTGGTGCGCGCGCGCGAGCAGAGCCGCACCAATCTCACCGACGTGCAGCGCCTGCTGGTGCCCACGTCCCTAGGGAAGCCCGTGCCGCTCTCGCTGCTGGCCGACGTGCAGGTGATCGATGGGCCCAATCAGGTGCAGCGCGAGGATGCCAAGCGCCGCATCACCGTGGGTTTCAATGTGCGCGGGCGCGATGTGCAGAGCATCGTCAACGAGCTGCAGGCGAAGGCGGACAAGGACCTGGAACTGCCCGCTGGCTACTACGTCACCTATGGCGGAACCTTCGAGAACCTCATCAAGGCGAAGCAGCGGCTCGGCGTGGTGGTGCCCATCGCGCTGCTGCTCATCCTGCTATTGCTCTACTTCGCCTTCGGGAGTTTGAAGCTGAGCCTGCTCGTGTTCAGCGCGGTACCGCTCAGCGCCATCGGCGGCGTGTTCGCGCTGTGGAGCCGCGGCATGCCTTTCAGCATCTCCGCCGGCGTGGGCTTCATCGCGCTCTTCGGCGTGGCGGTGCTCAACGGCATCGTGCTCATAAGCGAGTTCGAGCACCTGTGGAAGGATGGACTGTCGGACCTGGCCGAGCGGATCCGCACTGGCACGGCCAACCGCCTTCGCCCCGTGCTGATGACAGCCAGCGTGGCCTCGCTCGGCTTCCTGCCCATGGCGCTGAGCAACGGCAGCGGCGCCGAGGTGCAGCGTCCCCTAGCCACCGTGGTGATCGGCGGCCTCATCACCGCCACCTTCCTCACGCTGTTCGTCCTGCCATCGCTCTACATGCTCGCGTTCCGTGGCCGCAGGAAGAGCGCTGGCATCGGCGGCACTCCCGTCGTGGTGGCTTCGCTCCTCTTGCTCGTGCCCGCGTTCACACGTGCGCAATCCCTCGTGCAACCCATCACCATGGAGCAGGCGGTTGCGAATTCCCTTGAGGTAATAGCGCTTGGCGATT
>CAZFBP010000188.1:0-1464 GCA_964517255.1 uncultured Chryseobacterium sp. | reverse complement strand
GCGCAACAACCTCTGGTTGCGAGGAGGAGCCCTCCGCGTGGAGGCGGGCGAAGCATCCGTGGGCGAGGCATGGGACCTGCCGCGCGCGCAAGCGGCCTATGAGTACGGGCAGTTGAACACCAACGTGAACGACGACCGCATCAGCATCGACCAGAGCCTGGCTTTCCCCACGGTTTACATGCAGCGGCGTCGGATGCTCAAGCATGGCGCTGCCGGGCTTCGATGGGAACAAGTGCTGCGCGAACGCGAGCTGCGCGTGATGGTACGCCAGGCCTGCCACGAGTTGGGCGTGCTGGAGCGAAAGCGCGCCGTGCTGGCCGAAGCGGACAGCATGCATGCGGCGGCCGTCGCAGGCGAGCAGCAGCGCTTCGACCTGGGCGCCACCAATGCCTTGCAGCGCGCCACTGCGCGCTCGCAGGCCATGCTGATCCGTGCGCGCCTGCGCGATGCGGAGGCTTCGCTGGCCCAAGCGCGAACGCATCTGCTGCGATTGATGAACAGCCGTGCCCAGGTGCGTATCGTGCCGGGCGACCTGAAGGTCCTGCCCTCCACCCTGCCCGACGACAACGCCGTTACGAACCATCCGTTGGTGAAGGCGCAGCAGGAGATGGAGCGTTCCGCCGAAGCGCGCTGGCGTTCCGAGCGGTCCACCCTTCTGCCCGGTCTCAGCCTGGGCATCGCGTCGATGACCTTGAACCAATCACCTTCCGTGCCCGACGGGACCGTGGTCTATGATCGCAGCGACCGATTCACCACGGTGAAGGCGGGCATCGCCTTGCCCCTGGCCTTCGGCGCGCAGAATGCCCGAAACAAGGCAGCGCGCATCGAGCATGAGCGGGCGATCAACGAGGTGGCCGGCATCACGCTCGAATTACGCACGCAGCTCCAGCAGCTGCGCGACCGCTATGAAGCGCAGCGCGGTCGCGTGGAGGCGCTGGAACAGGGCGCAGCGCTTGAAGCCGCGCAATTGCGCACGGCATCGGCCGAGGCCTTCGCCAATGGCCAGATCGACCGTCTGGAATGGACACTGCTCAACGGGCAGGCCATCGACCTCACGCTCGAGCACCTCGATGCCCTCCTGGCGCTGGGGCGCGTGAGCATCGAACTCGAAGCTTTCAATGAACAATAATCAACCGCACCCCATGCGACCCAACAGCATTCTTCCGATCGCGCGAGTCGCGATCTTCTTCTCAGTCCTCCCGCTCCTCCCCTCCTGCTCATCGCCGGAGGCACCCACCGACGAATCCGCGCCGACGAACGCGGTGAACACGGTCACGCTCACCCCCGACCAGTTGAAGAACGCGGGCATCGCCACCGGCGCGATGGAGCGCCGCTCGCTCGGTGCGCTGCTGCCTGTGCAAGGCGTGGTGGATGTGCCGCCGCAGAACCTCGTGAGCGTGAGCGCGCCCTTGGGCGGCTACCTGCGAAGCACCGATCTGCTTCCCGGCATGGAAGTGCAACAGG
>CAZFBP010000187.1:6287-6673 GCA_964517255.1 uncultured Chryseobacterium sp. | reverse complement strand
GCGATGGTCGCACTTGGATCGCCACGGGCGGCGCAGGGCTGTGCAGCATCGGCGCGGATTGTGCGATGAGCTGCCTGCCAGTGACCGGCGAGGGCGCGTTGCCGCACCCCTACCTCTTCACGGTGATGGAGGATGAGGCCGGCCATTTGTGGATGGGCAGCGCGGGCGGCGGACTGCTGCTCTTCGACCCGAAGAGCGGAAGATCGGGCGCCTTGCGCCGCAGCCCCGAGGACATGGGCAGCTTGAGCGATGACCTCGTGCTCTGCACCCATCGCGATCGCGAAGGCTTCTTGTGGGTGGGCACCGCCAACGGCCTTTGCCGCACGCAGCGTCCCATTGACGACAGCCTGCGCGCATCGATCCTCGCAGCCCGGGAAGTAACGGGC
>CAZFBP010000187.1:3188-6277 GCA_964517255.1 uncultured Chryseobacterium sp. | reverse complement strand
TGATTTCGCTTTGGATGGCGTCCTCGATGCGCTCGGGATCGTTGCCGATGACGATCGCCTCTGGCTCAGCACCAACGCAGGACTCGCCGAGCTGGATCGCAGCAGCGGCGAGGTCCTGCGCATCCTCAGCAAGGCCGATGGACTCACCGGCGACGAGTCGAACCAGAACGCCTACCTGCGCGCGGCGGACGGGACCTTGTACTTCGGCGGTCCGCACGGCTTGAACTGGTTCGACCCGAAGGACCTGATCACGAACCGCAAGGCGCCGCCGGTACTGATCACGCGCTTCCTGCTGAACAACGAGCCCGTTGCATTGGCCAGCGACAGCGCACAGAGCGGCTTCGCGCTGGCGCAAGCCATCCACCGCTCAGCGCAGCTCCACCTCTCCTGGCGCCACAAGGTGATCGGCTTCGAATTCGCGGCGCTCAACTTCATCGCTCCGGAGAAGAACCGTTACCGGTACATGCTCGAGGGCTTCGACGAGGAGTGGATCGAAGCGGGCACGCGCAACAGTGTCACCTACACCAACCTCGACCCCGGCGAATACGTGCTGCGCGTGCAAGGGAGCAACAATGATGGCCTGTGGAACGAGGAAGGCGCGTCGCTCACCCTGCGCATCAGCACGCCGCCGTGGCGCACGTGGTACGCCTACCTCTTCTACGCGCTGGCGCTGATCGCCATCGGCTACGCGTGGCTCCGCTACCGGCTGCGCGAAGCCACACGCGAACTGGAGACCACCATGCGCATCGAACGCGCACGCAGCGAAGACCGCGAGCAGTTCCGCCGCCAGAGCGCGGCCGACTTCCACGATGAAAGCGGCGCCAAGCTCACGCGCATCAACCTGCACACCGGACTGGCGAAGCAGCGCGCCGGGAATGAGGGCGCGATCGGTCCGCATCTGCAACAGATCGAACTGGCACAGCGCGAACTCTCCGCCGGCATCCGCGACCTGATCTGGAGCATGGACCCCGGCCGCGACACCCTGCATGATGTGCTCGATCGCCTCGCCGCCTTCGCCGCATCGCTCTTCGATCGCACCAACACCGCCTTCCGCATCGAGGGCCGCAGTGATGCCATGCGCGAAGTGAAGCTCGACATGGAGCAGCGACGCGCGATCACGCTGATCATGAAAGAGGCGATGAACAACTGCGCCAAGTACGCGGAAGCAGCGCACTGCACCTTGCACGTCTCGCACACGAACGGTTCACTCTCCCTCACCCTGAAGGACGACGGCAAGGGCTTCGATACCACGCAGGCGAAAGCGGACAACTATGGCATGCGCACCATGACGGAACGGGCGGCATCCATTGGTGCGGAGGTGCACATCGGATCGGAATTGGGGGTGGGGACGGAGGTGCGGTTGGGGGTTCTTATTTGATCGCCACACCAAGATGTGAAGCGGAAGACCGATGGAGCCGTGGAGGGCTTCATGCGTCGCAAGCGTTCCTGCTCCTCGCGCCATTGATCGCCTTGATCGGAAAGTTGCCCCGCAACACGCACGATGGACCAGCCCAGCAGCGCAAGCGCAAGCGGCCCTGCGATCCACAGCGCCTTCACAACCGCGCCGCGCGATAGTCGCTTCACCAACAGCATCGACATGACCACGAGCAGCGCCGCACCACAAAGGCCCCCGAAGAACACGGTGGCTCCGCCGGCGAGACCATCACCCGGTGAAGCCGCAACCGAGCCGAGCCAGGCCCCGGCGAAGAAGCCGAGCACGGCTGCGCTCAATGCGAGGCCAATGCCGGGCCAGCGTTTCGATGCGCGCGGGTCGTTCGCCATGCGCAACGGAGACAGCTATTGACCTGTCGCCTTCTTCATCTGCTCCAGCAGCGCGGGGTCGATGCCCTTCCCCTCCATCTGGATCATGGTGAGCTTCATACCGAGCTCAGCGATGCGCGGCGCATAGGTCTGGCTGATGGTGTTGAACTCCTGCCAGCACTTCAGGCCCAGCTCGCGTTCGCCGCGCGCGGCGATGCGCTCATTGAGCTCCCGGGCGCGCTCTGACCATTCGGCCTGGCGCGCCGCATCGACCTTGCCCGCCTCCACCATTTCCTCCAGGCCCTTCTGATAGTCGGCCATGAGGTCGCGGAACTCGCCAACGAGCGGGTCGCATTCGAGGACTGCTTCGACGGCGGGGCTTTCGGCGGCTTCAGCCTCGGGCCGGGTCGTGGATTCGTTCGTCGGCTGTCCGCAGTTCGCGAGCAGCAGCAGCAGGGGGAGCACAAGGGGCGTTCTCATGGCCGTGGTCGGGTTGATGCGGCAAAGGTGAACGGCGTGCGCGTGGGGACCACCACCCATTTGGGTGGATCTTCGATGGGCCGGGCCAGGCGCGCCGCCCCACGCTCCGGGTGATCCGCCGTAATTTCCCGGCATGAACGCCCCTGGCGGAACGATCACGGTGGCCGTGGTGGAGGACGACCGCAGCGCGCGTGAGGCGATCTGCGAGGTGATCGGTGCGGCGCATGGCTTCGTGCTGTGCGGCGCTTGCGCGAGCGCGGAGGAGGCGATCGCGATGCTGCCGGACATGGAACCGGATGCCGTGCTGATGGACATCCAGCTACCCGGGCTGGACGGCATCGAGTGCGTGCGCAGATTGAAGGGGCTCCTGACGGATAGCGATTTCGTGATGCTCACGGCCATGGACGACGAGGAGAGCGTGTTCCGGTCGTTGGGCGCCGGAGCCACGGGTTACCTGCACAAACACTCGAGCCCACAGGAGATCCTGGACGCCATCCGAGAGGTGCGCGAGGGCGGCTCGGTGATCTCCCCCGTGATCGCGCGCCTGGTGGTGCGCTCCTTCCAACCGAAGGCGGACCATGACCTCAGCCAGCGCGAATCCGAGGTGCTCGCGCGGCTCTGCGACGGCGAGAACTACCGCAGCATCGCCGAGGTGCTCTTCATCAGCACCAACACGGTGAAGGCGCACATCAAGAACATCTACGGCAAGCTGCACGTGAACACGCGCGCCGAAGCGGTGAGGATGGCGATGCGGGACCGGCTGGTGTGAAGCTCACACGGAGCCACGGAGGCACGGAGAGATGCAACGACCGGTTCACTCAAGAACATTCACACGGAGGCACGGAGGC
>CAZFBP010000187.1:0-3088 GCA_964517255.1 uncultured Chryseobacterium sp. | reverse complement strand
CGCGCCCATCAAACCACCCATTTGGGTAATGGACGAACGATGGCGTGGAGCCTTGCTTTGCCACTTGATCCAGCGAACATGAAGAACATCGTCACCCTCTCCGCACTTTGCACCACTGGCGCGCTCATCGCGCAGCCCACCATCACCCAGCTGAACCTGCCGGTGATCGGCGATGTGGCCACCATCGGCCTGTGCTCCGACCCCATCGACAGCGTGGCGTTGAACGCCAGCGCGGGCGCCATGCAGACCTGGGATTTCAGCGGGCTCACCGAAGCCAGCGAGGAGGAGATGCTCTTCGTGGACCCGGCCTCCACGTATTTCACCTCCGATTTCCCGAACGCGACCTTCTGCGGGATCACCTGGGACGACGCCTATACCTATTACGAAGCGGACCCGTCAACGCTCGAGAACGAGGGCAGCGCGATCATCATCGGCCCGGGCGACACCGCCAAGTACCTGATGAACATCGACCTGGAGCGTGTGCTGGAACTGCCATACACGTATGGCGACCAATTCAGCGACACGTACAGCGGCACCTTCAGCGCGATGGGCTTCGTGGGCACCATGAACGGCACGGTGGACCTGGAGGCCGACGGCTACGGCACCTTGATCCTGCCCACGGGGACCTATGCGAACACCGTGCGCTACCGCATGAGCCGCGTGCAGAACAACACCGTCTTCGGCCTGACCACGGTGACCACGAGCGAGCAGTGGGCCTGGGTCTCCGCCGATCATCGCTTCTGGCTGCTGCTGATGGACATGGACTTCGACGGCTTCAGCACCAGCGAGCAGGTGTGGTACGACAAGAACCCGGCACTTGCCGGGCCCTCTACGGTTGAGGAGACCGTGTTGGACAATGCTCGCATCTACCCGACACCGGCCGTTCAAGGCAGCGTCGTTACCATCGCTGGCATCGCCACCGCGGCCACGCTCAGTGCCGAGGTGATCGATGCGCTTGGCCGCACGGTACTGACCACCAAACCTGGCCAGATGACTATCCAGACCGATGCGCTGGTCGCGGGCACCTACGTTGTGCGGTTGTCGTTGCTCAACAGCGGCGCGATCGGTAGCGCGCGGCTGGTGATCCAATAGGCAGCTCTTCCTCCATCGCCCTATCTATAGCCATGCGTCACATGCTCATTGCGCTGATCCTCCTTGTTGCGACTGCTTCGTCGAATGCCCAGGACGCCAGGGGCTGCAAGGACCACCCGGTCATCACGCGCTATCCTGGTGCGCAACTCGCCTGGTGCGAGGAGCAGAACCATGTGGAGTACGCCATCGCACGTGGACCGGTCACGGGCTACAAGCAGATCGATGCCTGGACCGAAGTGACCGGCAAACGCACGCGCCTGTACTATTCCATCAAAGGCACCACGTCGCTGCGTGACATCTACCTTAACTACCAGAACGCCTTGAAGAGCAGCAAGACCGTCATCCTGGCGCAAGGCACGCAGGAGAAAAGCACTTCACCTGAGGTGGGCAGCCGCACCTTCCTCGGCATCCACATCGGGCGCAACGAACTGCCTTCGAGCGCGGGTATCAAGTTGCTCAACGGATCGGCCACATCCGCAGGCTCGTTCTACATCGCGGGGAGCATGAGCGCGGGTGGGGTGCCCATGCATGTGGTGGTGAGCGGAGCGCATTACAGCAACGAAGAGAAGCTGGTGCTGGTGGACATCATCGAGGAAGTGGGCATCGACACCGACAAGGTGAAGGTGGATGCCGAATGGATGAAGCAGCAGATCGAGGCCTACGGCAAAGTGGCGATCAACGACATCCTATTCGACACGGACAAGGCCACTGTGCAAGCCGGTTCGTTACCGATCATCGGCGAGATCGCGCGCCTGCTGAAGCTGATGCCAGAGCTGAAGGTGTTCGTGGTGGGCCATACCGATATGACCGGCACGCTGGAGCACAACCTGGACCTGAGCAAGCGGCGCGCGGCCGAAGTGGTGCGCCTGCTCACTTCAGAGCATGGCATCGTAGCGGCAAGGCTCGATGCGCACGGTGTCGGTCCGCTTGTGCCGGTGAGCACGAACAAGACCGAAGCAGGCAAACAACTGAACCGCAGAGTGGAGCTGGTGGCGCGCTGATGCGCGCATACCGCTTCGCCACGTGCTCAGCTTCCTCCCTTCAGCACCTCATCCACCTTGCTCAGCACATCAACGGTGAGCAGGTCCTGCGCTTCCACCGCCTTCAGGTTCTCTTCGAGCTGCGCCACTTTGCTCGCGCCGAGGATCACGGTGCTCACGCGCGGGTTCTTCAAGCACCACGCGATGGCGAAGACGGGCAATGAAAGGCCGAGCTCCGCAGCGATGGCCTTGACCTCGTCCACCATCTTCAAGCGGGTTGCAGTGAGTTCGCGCTCGCGCAGCCAGTCGAGCCCGGCGGCGCGCAGGCGCGATGACGCATCGCCTTCAAGCGTGTGCTTGCCGCTGAGCACGCCACTGGCCAGCGGGCTCCAGATGGTGGTGCCGAGGCCGACGGTATCGTAGAGCGGCGCGAACTCCTTCTCCACTTTCTCGCGGTGGAAGAGGTTGTACTGCGGCTGCTCCATCACCGGGGCGATGAGGTGGTGATCCTCCGCGACGGCGTGCGCTTCCTTGATCTGCTCGGCGCTCCATTCGCTGCTGCCCCAGTAGAGCACCTTGCCTTGCATGATCAGCTGGTGCATGGTCCACACCGTTTCAGCGATGGGCGTGTTCGGGTCGGGTCGATGACAGAAGAAGAGGTCGAGGTAGTCCACTTGCAAACGCTTGAGCGCATCGTGGCACGCTTCAACAACGTGCTTGCGATGAAGGCCGAGCTGGGTGGGCAGCTTGCCGCCCGCACCGAAGAAGACCTTGCTGCTCACCATCCAGGTGTCGCGCGGCCATTCCATCTGCTTCAGGATGCGGCCCATGACGCGCTCGCTCTCGCCACGCGAATAGATCTCGGCGTTGTCGAAGAAGTTGATGCCGTTGTCGAAGGCGAGCTTCATCAGCGCCTCGGCGGTTCCGTCGGCGATGAGCTTGCCGAAGGTGAGCCAGGAGCCTAACGAGACTTCGGAGACCTGGAGGCCTGAGCGGCCAAGACGGCGGTAGCGCAT
>CAZFBP010000186.1:0-6782 GCA_964517255.1 uncultured Chryseobacterium sp. | reverse complement strand
GCCCTGGGCAACCGCCTCACCGCGCACAAGGTGAAGGACCTCACCCTGCTCACGCCGGTCTTCATCCCCATGACGCCGGAGCTGGAAGAGACCCAGGGCATGCTGATCACCGAGGACGAGATCGGCAATCTGGATGCGCCGGAAGAGGAAGGCCTGGAAGAGAGCCCCGTGAAGCAACTGAAGCGCGCCAAGAGCACCACCGCCGACGAGATCAGCCCCGAAGACCCGCTCACGGGCTACACGCCGGGCAAGCAGATCGAGATGGGGCTGGATTGAGCCTCATGCAGGCGTGATCCTGTTGAAATAGGCATCAAGCCTTTTGCCCAAGGGGATTCTGAACAGTCGGCCCTTGCCAACGGTGAGGACCGCCAGGACGAGAATGGCTCCGAGCGCGCCGCCCTGCACCCAGATGGCCGTAGGGTCGTGCGGCATGTAGTGCGTGTCGAAGATCTTGTAGAGGGGGCTGGAGGCCTGGCCGACGAAGAGAGTGGGCTCCGCCATTGCCCGCGCCTTCAATTCCGCATGCAGCGCGCTGTGGATGACCATCGACGCGTAAACCGCGCGGAGCACGGCGTAGAGAAAGCCCCAATAGACCAGGCAGATCAGAATCCGTCCGGACGGGCCGAACTCCTTCCGGCTGCTGATGAAGGCCAGCAGCGCCAGCGTGACACTGAACATGATGCTCATGTAAGAGAGCTCCGCCGATTCCTCTGCTTTGTGGTAGCTGAGCAGCGTTCCGATATCGAGCAGGTCAGTGCCGGGCATGGGATGGTGCTTTCCCGAAAGCCAACGGATACGTCCCGTCTGAAACGCCCTCGTGCTTATCAACACGCGCGGCCTCATGCAGGTTTCCGGGACGAAGAGGCCCGTTGCGCGACGCGGCTACCTTTACCGCTGGGCAGCGGGCGTGTGGGAATCCATGCGCTGACGGCGGAGCCTGTTGAACCATGGAATTCCCCTGGGTGTACGGCGGCCTCGCCATGGTCCTGGCCTACTTGTGCGGCAGCGTGCCCACCAGCGTCTGGTGGGGCAGGGCCTTCTTCGGCCTTGATGTGCGCGAGCACGGCAGCCGCAACGCCGGGGCCACCAACACGTTCCGCGTGCTGGGCCCCAAGGCGGGCGTGCCGGTGCTGCTCATCGACATCCTCAAGGGCTTCCTGCCCGTGCGCCTGCTGCCCAACCTCTCCGAGCTGCAGCCCGACACCGCGCCGTGGATGTGGCTGCGCGTGGGCCTGGTGATCGCCACGGTGATCGGCCATCTCTATCCGGTCTTCGCCGGTTTCCGTGGCGGTAAGGGGGTGGCCACCTCCTTGGGCGGCATCCTCGCCGTGCATCCCGGGGCGGCCGCGGTGTGCGTGGCGGCATTCGCGGTGGTCTTCCTGGCCACGCGCTACGTCTCGCTCAGCTCGCTCACCGCGGCACTGGCCTTCCCGCTCTCCGTGGTGCTCATCTGGCGCGAGGCCAGCCCCATCAAGGTGGGCTTCGCCATTGTGCTTTGCCTGCTCGTGTTCTACACGCACCGCGAGAACATCGGGCGCCTGCTCCGGGGCCAGGAGAACCGTTTGGACCTGGCCGGAAGGAGCGGCGGGACCCCTTGAAACTTCGGCTCTTCCGCAACTGTACAAGCGCCCACTCTCGGACGATGACCCGTTCCACGGGCATAGCGCTCTTCCTGTTCATCCCCTTCCTGGCCCTCGGCCAGGGCGGCGATGCGCAGGTGCGCGCCAAGGCCGACCAGCTCTTCGCCGAGCAGCACTTCGCCGAGGCCATGCCGCTGTACTCGCAGCTCGTCAGCCTCACGCCTTCGGATCGAGGGCTCAATTACCGCTTGGGCGCGTGCATGCTCTTCGGCAATGCCGATAAGGAGAAGTCCATCGGCCATTTGAAGTTCGCCACCGAGGCGCCCGACACCGACCCCAGCGCCTGGTACTGGATGGGCCGCGCCTACCACCTCAATTACCATTTCAAGGAGGCGCAGGTGGCCTACCAGCGTTTCCTGGGCACGGCCGATAAGAAGACGCTGGCCGCCTGGCCGGTGGAGGCATTGCAGCGCCAGTGCCGCAACGGCGAGAAGCTGCTCAGCAGCCTCAAGGAAATCACCGTGCGCAACAAGGTGGAAGTGGCCGACGCGGACTTCTTCCGCTTCTACGACCTCGCTGATATCGGAGGGCGAATCGTGGTGCTGCCGGAGGAATTGAAGACCAGCATCGACAAGAAGCGCAAGCACCGCGGCCTGGTCTATCTGCCGGAGCGCAACGGTCCCATCTATTTCAGCAGCTACGGAAGGGATGGAGAAACCGGCCTCGACATCTACCGCTCCGAAGTGCTCCCCGACGGCACCTACGCCGTGCCGGTGAAGCTCGCGGGCTACATCAATACCGATCAGGACGAGGACTTCCCCTTCATGCACCCCGATGGGAAGACCTTCTACTTCTGCAGCAAGGGCCACAACAGCATGGGCGGATTCGATGTGTTCCGGGCCGGATTCGACAAAGGCCTTGATGCCTTCGGGCGCCCGGAGAACCTCGACTTCGCCGTGAGCACTCCCGACGATGACATCCTCTACATCGTGGATGCCGAGCAGAAAGAGGCCTGCTTCGCCAGCGGCCGGAACAGCAAGCAGGGCAACCTGCACGTGTACCGCGTGGGCACGGCGCAGGCACCGGTGATGATCACCGTCTTCAAAGGCACCTACGCCAGCACCATCGACCCCGACGACCGCAAGGCGCGCATCGTGGTGGAGGACGTGCTGAGCCAGGAGCAGGTGGCCGACGTACGCACCGACATGAACGGCAACTTCGTGCTCAGCGTGCCGCGCGCCGGCCGATACCGCTACAAGGTGGAGTGCGGCCCTACGGGCAAGACCCACGGCGGCGTGGTGGACGTGCCCAAGGCCGATGGGCCGCGCGCGTACCGTCAGGAACTCGTGCTCGATCGCCGCGGGGATCTCGAGCAGCTCTCCATCCGCAATTACTTCGATGACCCGCTGAGCGAGGACATGATCTCCCTGGCCCTCGATGAGATCAAGCGCCGCGCGCGACTCGATGTGAGCAACCGCGAGGTGGTGGCCGAACAGCCGGCGCCCGTTGATCAAGCCACCGGCGATCTGCTCACTCGGGCGGGCTTCACCGGCGATGTGGACGAAGTGAAGGCGGTGAGCCTTGCCAAGGAGGAAGCGCGTGAGACCGAAGCCGAGGCCCTGGACCAGCAGGCCATGGCCGCCGAGGCCTTCGCGCTCTCGCTCGATGCCGCGCAAGAGGCCGAGAAGGCCGCTGCGCGCGCCGATGAACTCGTGAAGCAAGCAGCGGCCGCCGGCGATGATGAGCAGCGCGTGAACGCCCTGATGACCGAGGCCGCCGCCCAGCGCCAGCGCGCCCGCGATGCCGCGATGCGCGCGCGCGCGGCGCACAACACGGGCTTGGCCCTCAGCACAGCAGCGCTCGCCACGCGCCAGAAGTCAATCGAAAGCGCGCGCCTGGTCAGCAACCTTTCCACCGCCATCGCCACGCAGAAGGACCAGGCGGCACTTGCCCACCTGCGCGACCTGAAGCAGCGCCTCGATGCGCGCGCCAAGCACGACCGCTCCGCCGAGCCCGCCGAGCAGGCGCGGCTCCAACTGCAGGAACTCGAGAAGGAATCGGCCCGGCTGATGAGCATGGCCAAGGCCAGGCGCGATGAAGAGAGCGAACTGGTGGATCAGCTGGCACGCGCCAAACGTGAGCGCGCCGATACCCGCTCCCGCTCCAAGCAGGAGGAGATCGATCGGCGCATCACCGAATTGGAGCAGCAGCAGCGCTACCTCCGCGCCGAGACGGAGGCCGCCGTGAACAAGGCCACGGCCGCCGAGCGCCAGACCGCAGCGATGCGCGGACAGGCCTCCCTCACCAACCACCTGAGCCAGACCACCGATCGCGCCGTGGGCAATGAGCTCAATGCCGAACAGGCCCAGCAGCTCGGTCTGCGCATCAGCGCCGCCGATCAGAAGGCGGCCGCGCTGCCCATCGACGAGCGCTTCGATGCCATGATCGTCGTGGAGCAGACCCAGGCCGAGGCCCGCGCGTTCGACTGGGACCTGGTCTCGGCCGCGCAGGCCATTGGGCAGCAGCCGAGCGGCACACGCCCCATGGAGCGCAGCACCCAGGACGAGGCGCAGCGCGAGGCCTCACGGCGCGTGGATCCGCCGATAGGCAGCGCCCAGGATAAGGAGACGCGCACCGCCACGATCCCAGCCGATGCCGCCGCACGCACCGCTTCGAGCGGCTCCGAGGCGGTTTCCACCACTGAACGCGATGCGCAGCACGAGGCCACACGACCTGCGGAGCCCAGCACCCAGGGCGATGCACGGCTCGAGGCCACACGCCAGGGGACGCTGCCCGCAGGCAGCGCTGCGGAGAAGAACACGCGCAGCGCGACCACCGCTGTCGATGGAACGAACCAGTCTGGCAACGCTGCCGCCCAGCAAGAGCAGCAG
This sequence comes from uncultured Chryseobacterium sp., assembly GCA_964517255.1. GTDB lineage: Bacteria > Bacteroidota > Bacteroidia > Flavobacteriales_F > PHOS-HE28 > PHOS-HE28. Next base: position 2,311 of record CAZFBP010000186.1, on the reverse strand, counting down.
GATGCGGGATCCGCAGGCGTGAGCCCCGGCGATGCGCCAGCCAACGACCGCTTCATGCTGGAGAACGAGCGCGCCGAGCTGCAGCAACTGGCCGAGGCGGAGCGCGACCGCACGAAGAAGGCCGAGATCCAGCAGCGCATCAGCGCAATCGATCAGCGCATCGCCGCGCTCGACACGCAGCCGGCGCCCGAGGAAGCTGAGGCCGAAACGGAGGCCGACATGAGCCGCCCGGTGCTCACGTTCAACAGCAGCGACAAGGAAGAGGAGATCATCCCGCGCCTCTATGCCGACTACGCCGCCGACCTGAAGCGCGCCGAGCGCCTCACCGACAGCGATGCGCGCGCCGATGCGATCAACGGCATCGAGCTCATGCTCGCCGACAGCATCCGCGCCGAGATGCAACGCCAAGTGGCGGTGCTCCAGCTGGCGCCCCAGCAGGCCGAAACGGTGCTGCCCCGCGTGGACCGGCTGCGCCGCATGCGCGAGGAGCACATCGCGCGCGGCGAACAGGAGATCGTGAAGCGCCAGGCCGAAGTGACCGCCACGGCCACACGCCCGCAGACGGATCCGAGAGCCGGATCAGTGAGCACGAGCCCATCGGGCCCCGACCCGGTCGAGGAGCGTTACGTGTCCTTCGACCGCTACGCGGGCAACGTGTACGCGAGCAAAGTAGAGCACCGCAGCACCGCCAAGGGCGTGAACGATGCCATCGCCTTCCGCGAAGCCGATGTGGCGCGCATCACCGACCTGAGCACCCGGATCGACTCGATGGAGAAGCAGCTCGCGGGCATGCCGCTGGGCAGGGAGAGCGACAAGCTGCGCAAGAAGGCCGACCAGCTCATCGATGAGCGCTACATCATACGCACCGACCTGGGCCAGCGGAGCGCCTTCCTCACGCGCGAGGAATGGAAGGCCGCGAACGACAGCTTGAAGCTGGCCGAGGCTGCTGCCGCCACACGCGGGCTGGGCATGGATGAGCCCATCCTGCTCATGGCGCGCGAGTACGCCACCGAAGCGAGGAACCGCTTCAAGGACGCCGAGCAACTGAGAAAGCGCGCTGATCGGAGCGAGGACATCGTGCTGCGCGACAGCCTGTACCGCCGCGCCTATCGCAACGAGCTGCTCGCGCTGCAGGCCATCGACAAGTCCATCACCGCGCAGAACTACCTGGCCGGCGAGGAGCACCAGCGCGGGGAGCAACTCACCTATGCCGAAGTGGCCCAGCGCGTGCTGGGCATCGAGCCCGTGCCTGCTGAAGAGGCGATCGCGGACCGTGGCACTGGTGCGGATTCATCCAGCACCGAGACCGCACCGGCCAACGCGGTTCCGGAGACGAGCGTTGGCCAGGCCACCAAGGCGAGCGAGCCGGTCGCGATCCAAGCCGACGCGAAAGAGGCGAGCACTTCCTCCCCGGATGAACGAGCCGCAGCGGAGACGCGCGGCCAGCGCTCTGACGAGGGCAGTGAGACAGCAGTGGAGATGCAGGGCCAGCGCGCTGACCAAGGCCGTGAGACCGCAGCGGCACCCGGCATGAGCACGGCAGCGCCTGCCGGATCCAAGGAAGCCGCAGCCAGCACCGCCGGCGCTGCTTCTGCGGACCAACTCATCGCCGCTGCCGAGCAGAAGCTCTCGCCGAAGGACCGCGTCCCGGCGAACCTCTATGAGCGGTACATGAGCGCGGAGCAGGTCACGCTCAGCGATGCCGGGACAGCCCTCGACGCGGACCCGACTACGCTTGCCTTCCGTTCGCAAATCAAGGCGCAGGAGGCAGCCGGACTGGAGTCGCGCTCGCAGGAGGCGGCCGATCGCGCCACGGCCTTGGCGGACAGCGCGCTCACCGCCCGCAAGCGCGATCGCGAGCACCTGCAGGCCATGGCCGCGCGCGAGCGCGCCGTGTCCGATTCGCTGCACGCAGCCTCGGTTCACGTGAGCGGCGAGAGCACCGAGCTGCACCGCTTGAGCGAGGAGGCCGCCGCTGCGACCAAATTGCGTGAGCGCCTGGTGCGGTACTACTACCTCACCCCCGAAGAACAGCGCATGGCCATGCTCGATGGCGATGGCAGCCGCTACATCCAGGCGAAAGCGCTGGCCCTGGAGCAGATGGAAGCCGCTACGGACGCGACCGCATCGGCCAGGAGCAACCGCGACGTGGCCCTTGTGCTGCGCCAGCAGGCACGCGCGGCTGAGCGCGATGCGGTGAACGGGCGCATCCCCGCCGCCGAAGCCACCCAGAAGGCCATCGTGCTGGGCGCGCGCGCCACGCAGTTGGAGCTGCGGGCCGATTCGCTCGAGAGCGTCGCCGCGCGGCTGC
>CAZFBP010000185.1:0-6892 GCA_964517255.1 uncultured Chryseobacterium sp. | reverse complement strand
GGACCGGTTGTTGAAAAAGCCGCGCAAAAGTAATCGGCTGTCCCATCCGCCCACGGGGTCGCGGTTTTCTTCCTTCGCCGCATCGCTCGACGCAGCCTCTTACCTGCGCCTCAGCGTCAATCATGCCGCACGCAAGAGTCCTGATCGCTCCCGCATTCATCCTTCTCGCCGCCTGCGGTGGGAGCGAGCAGCCCGCCGTGGAGGAGCAAGGCGAACTCGTGATCGGAGGCGAACCGGCGCAAGTGATGTCGATGTACGAGATGCCGACGCCCAATGAGCTCTTCGGACTCGTGCGCCAGATGGCCGGGGAGGGGCATAAGCGCATGCTGAGCCCGGCATCCTACGCGGACCGATTCGTGAGCCTTCGTGCCCGCTCGGTGAATTTCGGCGTCTTCGCCACCGACCTGGTGTACGCCAGCAGCTTCAAATTGAACGTGGAAGTGGCCCGCTATTACCTTGCCTCGAAGAAGCTCGCTGCCTCACTGGGATTGGATCAGGCGTTCAGCGATGCCGATTTCGTGCGGTTGGAAGCGAATCTCACAAGGGGGGATTCGCTCGAAGTGATCAGCAACCAAGCCTACTTGAAGGCCTACGAGAAGATGCAGCGCGAGGAGATGGGGCCTGTGCTGCATATGGTCCTGGCTGGCGGATGGCTGGAGAGCATGCATTTGGTGATCAAGCAGATCGAGGCCTTCGGGCAGAGCGAGGCGCTCATGGCCCGTGTGGCCGAGCAGAAAGTGACCCTTGACCATTTGCTGGGCATGATGGAAGGCTCTCGAAATGACCCTGACGCGGCGCAGGTGTACGCCGACCTGGCTGCGGTCCGCGCCATCTACGATCAGCTCGAAGTGAAGCATACCGCCCACGCGGGCGCATCGCCTTCGGGCCGAATGGTCCTCGGCGATGATGTCACCATCGATCTCACCCCAACGAAGTACAAGGAGCTCACCGAGGCCGTTGAAGCGATCCGCGCACGTTGGACGCAACCCGAGGATGGCGCAAACCCCCAGTGACCACATGATTCGCAATGCTCTTTTCGCTTTGTTGGCCATGGGCGCCGGCATGCATTCCGCGGCGCAGACCTCCGATTGCTCCGACTACCATCGCTTCAATTGCGTGCCGGCGAGCGACGCACGGTTCTCCATCAATGGCCAGAGCCGCAGCGCAGCTGTGAAGATCGGCGAAGAGACCGAGCTCAATATCATCGTGTACCGCGGGCATGACTACCGCGTGAGCGTGTGCAACGATGAGAAGATCCTGGGGCAGCTGGCCGTCCGGCTGGTGGAGAAGCTCCGCGTGGCCAAGACCGGCCCTGACGGCAAGAGCACCTACGAGGAAGTGGAGAAGGTGCTGTGGGACAACACCTCGCATGACATGGTCACCTCCATCGAGTTCAGCTGCACGGCCACCAAGCGCATCGCCATTGAGGTGAACGCGCCCGGTGCCGCTGAGCGCAAGGGCAGGCGTGCCGACCAGGACATTGGCTGTGTAGGCATCCTGATTGAGCACATGCCCTCGCCGGGCATCGGGTTCTGAACCGGTCTCGGCGTTCGACGCGGCTATCTTGTCCGCCCGTGCCGCATCCCTTGCCTTTCGCCGATTCCTTGGACGCGCTGCGCGCGTTGCTGGCCACGCCCAAGCGGCTGGCGCTCATCACGCATTACAACCCCGACGGCGATGCCATCGGCTCCTCCCTCGGACTTATGCACGTGATGCGCGCCGCTGGCCATCAGGCCACCGTGGTGCTCCCGAACGCGGCGCCTTCTTTCCTGCAGTGGATGCCAGGTTATGCTGAAGTCTTGGTGCACGAGCCCAAGCGCGCCGAGGCCCCCGCACTGATCAAAGCCGCCGATGCGGTGATCTGCCTCGACTTCAACCGGCGCGACCGCGTGGGCGGGCTGGAGGAAGCGCTGCGAGCCGCTCCGTTCACGGTGCTCATCGATCACCACCAAGAGCCGGAGGACTTCGCGCAAATCGCCTTCTCGGACACCAGTGCATGCGCCACAAGCCAGATGGTTCACGCCATCGTCGAAGCCTTGGGATGGTCGGACCGCGTCAGCCTCTCAGCGGCCACCTGCCTCTACACGGGCATTGTGACCGACTCAGGCAGTTTCCGCTTCGGCAGCACCACGCCGCGCACGATGCGCGTGGCCGGCGACCTCATGGAGCGCGGCGTTCCCTTCTCACAGGTGCATGAGGCCATACACGACGACAACCGCGTGGAACGCCTTCGACTGCAAGGATTCATGCTTTCCGAGCGCCTCGAGGTGCTTCCTGAACTCTCCACCGCGATCATCACGTTGAGCCGAGCGGACCTCGACCGCTTCAGATACCAGCCGGGCGACACCGAGGGCTTCGTGAACCTCGGCCTCTCGATCCGCGGCATCCGGCTCTCCGCCTTCTTCATGGAGCGGCCCGATCTGGTGAAGGTGAGCCTCCGCAGCAAAGGCGACCTGCCCGTGGACGGGATCGTGCGCGATCATTTCAATGGCGGCGGTCACCGCAATGCCGCGGGTGGGCAGGCCAAGGAGAGCCTCGCCGCCACCGTCGAGCGCTTCCGCGCAATGCTCCCCGCGTTCATGGCTGCGCACCCATGAGGATCACGATTGCATTGCTGCTGCTCGGCACGTGCAACGGGCAAGGCGCGGAACAAGCGCCGGTCGAGCGCAAGGACCTGCTTCAAGAGAACCGAAGCGCGGTGAAGCTCGAGGACCGCGACATCGACCTCTTCGCGCAACGTCATGGCCTCTCGCTCAACCGGAGCGGCACCGGAGTGCGCCATGCGTTGTTGCGCGATGCGCCGGGCGATTCCGTGCGGCCGGGGCAGTGGGCGCAGGTGCGCTATCGCATGGAATTGCTCAATGGCGATACCGCCTACATCAGCTCGCCGGAGGGGCCGGAATCATTCCGTGTGGAGGAGGACGACGTGGAGAGCGGCCTTCATGAGGCCATCCAGCACCTGTCCCCGGGCGACAGCGCGATCATCGTGATACCCAGTTACCGCGCGCACGGCCTCATCGGCGATCAGGACCGCGTGCCGCCGCGCAGCACCGTGGTTTACCGCATCGGGCTCGCACGCGTCAGCAACTGAGATGCGCGCCGCCGGGTTTCTTTTCATCATGCTGCTCACCGCTTGCTCGCGGTCGCCGCACGAAGGCTACAAGATCGTGGCCGACGAGGTTCACCTGCGCTACATCGCCTTGGGCGATGGCGAGCGCGTGCCGGCCGATGAGGACAGCCTTCTCCTGCGTTTCCGAGCCTCGCCGCTCAACGAAGAGCCCGGATCGCTCTGGAGCACCGAGCGCTGGTACCTGGCGCGCGAGATCCGCAGCGGCGCGCTCAGCCCTGCGCTCCGCCGGATGCACGCTGGCGATAGCATGAGCGTGATCGCCCCGGCGCGCCTCTGGCCGTGGGCCGCGCTCGTGCGTGGCGACCTTCCGGCGCCGCACGATACGCTCACGTTGCGCACGGAGATCGCCTTGCTCGAGACGCGCACTCCGGAGGAAGCGCGCAGGCGCCGCGAGGAACTCCGCGCCGAGGACCCGGAAGCGTTTGAGCGCATGCTGATCGCGGCCTTCATTGCCAATGACTCGTCCGGTTGGAAGCGCTGGGGGACGAGCGACCTGCACTGCCGCATCACCGGGCTCGCCACCGACACCACGCGTTGGGCCTACCACGCACCGCTGCTTCTGCGCTGGGAGGGATTCGATCTGGCCACGGGCAGGCGCATCGACGCGACCGAGAACAACGGCGGTGATTTCGCGTGGAGCTACGGCACGCCCGATCAGCTGCTCGAAGGATTGGAGGTGAGCGTGAGCCTGTTGCGCGAAGGGCAGCGCGGCGAGTTCATCCTGCCCGCGCGCATGGCCTTTGGAGAGCGCGGCCTGCCCGGCGCCCTGGAACCGCACGCGCCCGTGCGCTATGTGCTCAGCGTGCGGCCCGCGCCTGCGCCGTAGAACATCGGCGCTGTTTCCGCGTACGAGCGCGCCATGCGCGCAGCACTCACCCTTGCATTGGCCTTGCCGGTGGCCGGTTCGACCTTGGCCCAAGAACGATTCGGCATCGCGCTGAGCAACTACGCCGGCGCCGACGGCACGCTCCTCAATCCTGCGCGCTCCGCCGGTCAATGGCCCTGGCTCGACATCCGCTTGGCGGGTATCGAAGCGCACGCTTGGAACAGCCTCGTGGCGTGGACCGGAAGAGAGCGCTCCTTGCTTGGTGAATTGCGCGGTGGAGCGGGCTACGGCGACGTCGTGCTCAGATCCGCGAGGCCGAACGGCGCGCACATGGCCATCGTGGAAGCCGGGATCGCCGGTCCGGGCTTCTCGCTGGCGCTGGGTCGCACCACGATCGGCATGGGGCTTCGCAGCCGCGCGCATGTGAGCGCAGCGGGCATCTCGCCGGCCCTTGGAAATTTCATCTTCCACGGCCTCGGCTACGCGCCGCAGCATGGCGTGCGTTACATCGATGAGGGCTTCCGTGCGGTGGGCGCCGCATGGACGGAAATCGGCCTCAACCTCGGCCAGGTGATCAAGGCCGAGGGCTTTGGCGTGCTCTCGGCAGGCATGAACCTGCGCTACCTGCAGGCACATGCGGGCGCCGCCTTCGGGATCGAGAAGCTCGACTATACCGTGGCGGACACGGCGCTTGCTCTGGTCCACGACGCCTCACTCAGCTATGGATTCGCCGCGCCATCGGCGAATGCGGGGTCGGGCCTCGGCACCGACCTGGGCATCACGTACATGCGCACGATCGATGAGGCCGACGGCTACATGCCGCACCGGAGCAGCGGCGGCTGCACGCCCGCTCCGTACCGCTACCGTGCAGGGCTCTCACTGGTGGATCTCGGCGGCATGCGTTTCCGCGATGCGCAGTCCGGCCGTATCGAGGCTGGCATGCTGCGGATCGATGACTACGCCGAACTGCCGGTGGATGAAGCCGCTGACCTTGACAGCCTGATCGGCTCATCCACGCGATGGTCACGGACGCAAGGCATGCGCATCGGCCTGCCCACTGCGGTGAGCGCGCAGTTCGATCACCGCATCACCGGCCCGGCCTACGTGGCCTTCGCCATGGTGCAGAGCATGAGCGGGCGCAGCAGTTCGCGCATGCGCCGCGCCAACAGCATGGCCATCGTGCCTCGCTTCGAGACAAGGCACTTCGAGGCATCTTTGCCCTTGGTCTTCCACGAGTACGACTTCGCGCGCCCCACGCTCGGCCTCATGCTCCGCGTCGAGGGCCTGGTGATCGGCAGCGATCACATCCTGCCGTTGATCAGCAAGCGCGACATGCACGCATTGGACGTGTACGCCCGCGTGCGCTGGATGATCCATCGCAGCCCCTTCTGCCGCGGCAAGCGCAGCTCGAAGCGGGGCCACGCCTTGGGCAGCCACGAGTCGCTGCCCTGCGCCACGCCGAACGAGTGAGCCTATCGCGCTGTTGAGCCCAGGATGAAGATCGCAGGGCGCTTGCCCAGCGTGGGCACCGCGTTGCGCCATTGCGCCACGCTGCGGGTGATTACCGAGCCGCCCGGCTGAGTAAGGTCGATGGCGATGCAGAGCAAGGTGCCGGGCGCGCAGATGGCGAGCAGATCGGCCAGCAGCGCATCGTTGCGATAGGGCGTCTCGATGAAGAGCTGCGCGCCGCTTCGCGCAGCATCCAGCTCCAGGCGTTTGATGACGGCCTTGCGCTCGTGCGGCTTCACGGGCAGGTAGCCGTGGAAACTGAAGCGCTGGCCGTCGAGCCCGGAAGCCGCGAGCGCAAGCATGATGGATGACGGGCCCGACAAGGGCGCCACGGTGACGCCCGCGCGATGCGCCGCCTGCACGAGCAGCGCGCCCGGGTCGGCGATGGCGGGCATGCCAGCCTCGCTGATGATCGCTGCATCGTGCCCTTCGCGGAGCACCCCTATCATGGCGTCGATCTCAGCGGGAGTGGTCCGCTCATCGAGGCGGTGCATCGTGAGCGCGTCCAGCGCGATCGTGGGCGACATGCGGCGCAAGGCCCTGCGCGCGCTGCGCTCATTCTCGCAGAACCAGTGGGTGGTGCGCTCCGCGATGGCGAGGCTGATGGGCGTGAGATGCTCAGGGCCGCCGTGCTCGCCGAGCCAGACGGGCATGAGGTAGAGCGTGCCGGGCTTAGCGGGGGGCGATGCCATCGAGCAGGTTGTTGCAGGCCTCCTTGAGCATGTCATGCACTTCGTCGAAGCCTTCGTCGCCGCCGAAGTAGGGGTCGGGCACTTCGCGCAGCGCGTGGTGCGGAGCGTGGTCCATGATGAGCTGCGCTTTGCGCGCGTGCGTTGGGGTGGGAGCGAGGCGCCGCATGTTCCGCAGGTTGTCGGCGTCCATGGCCAGCAGCAGGTCGAATCGCTCGTAGTCCTCAACGACGAATTGCCGTGCGCGCAGGTCGCCGATGTCGAGGCCCTGCCTGCGCATGGCGGCTTGCGCGCGACGATCGGGCGCTTCGCCCACATGGTAATTGCCGGTACCCGCGCTGTCAGTAGCCACGAAGAGACCACGTTCTTGCGCCAGGTGCCGCAGCACGCCCTCGGCCATAGGCGATCGGCAGATGTTGCCCAAACAGACCAGCAGGATCCTCATGTCGGCGAAGGTCGGAAGCGCATGCTTTGTCCCGTTTGGAGACGCAAGGTTCCGAGCCTTCAGCCCTTAGTGCCGCTCGATCTTCGGTCTGATGACTTCGTCATCAGCCGCTATCGTGTCGGGCCTTCATCCCTCCATGAATACTGACCACGATGCTTGAAGTGCCTTTCGCCATGGGAGCAGGAGAGCTGGACAAGCGCTTGATTAGGGTGTTCGAAGGTTGAAGGCCCGACTCGATTCCCGCGCGGCACAGACGTGCCGCGCTATGGAGTACGCTCGACACAGGAGGGCTG
>CAZFBP010000184.1:0-6961 GCA_964517255.1 uncultured Chryseobacterium sp. | reverse complement strand
CCGCAGGACCCCTTGGATCCGAACGCGAACAAGACGCTGCTCACCATCGCCAACCTGGCGCTGGCGGACAGCTCGTACATCGTGCCCGACCTGCCCAATGGATGCGATGTGGGCGCGGGCCTCTGCACCGAGCGCGGCCTGCTCACGGGCTTCGTTGATCTCCCGCTGAATTTCGGAGGCTACCACCTCTACTTCCAGATGAACGCGCGGAACCTGAGCATCAGCAACCTGCTCAATCCCAATGGCACGGGCATCGGCTACTACGCTTTCATCCCGCCGCCTCTGCTGGTGAATTCATCGCCCGTCTGGCTCGGGATACCCACGCCGCTGCTCTGCATCAATGACACGAGCACTTTCGTGAATTCCGCCACCGACCCCGATGGTGACCAGCTCATCTTCTCGTTCGAGGTGCCCTACAACAGCGAGGATGGCGGTGGCGGCATCATCCCCCCGCCCAACACCCTGTCCAACGATATTCCGCTCGTGAACTACGTGCCCAACTTCGGTGTCACGCAGCCCTTCGGTCCTGGCGGATACGCGTTCATCAACGGCGCAACGGGCCTTACCGCCTACATGCCCACCGTGCAAGGCAACTATGTCGTTGCGGTTGAAGTGAAGGAGTACCGGAACGGAGTGCTCATTGGCCGCACGCGCCGCGACCTTCAATTGCAGGCCGTGGTGTGCCCCCCCAACGATGCGCCGGAGACCGTGGGCGTGCAGCCGACGAGCTACACCGTGCAAGCCGGCGATCAACTCTGCTTCGGCATCAGCTTCGAGGACCCCAACGCCGACTCGCTCCTGCTCACAGCGAGCGGGACCATCTTCGATGGGAACGCCTTCAACCCGCCGGCCACGATCATCGCCCCAGTGAACGGCGACGTCTCCGTGAGCAGCACCTTCTGCTGGGACACCGCTTGCGATCAGGCGCAGGATCAACCTTACCTCTTCAGCGTGAGCGTGAGCGACAACGGATGCCCGCCGCGCACGCTCGATGTGATCTACCAGGTCACCGTGCTCGGCTTCACGGGGCCGACGGCGATCAGCGGGCCAGCGCAGGTGTGCACCGGGGCGCTCGGTTCGACGTACAGCACCACGAGCATCCCGGGAGCCGACTATTCCTGGAGCGTGAGCGGTGGCGTGATCACGGGCGGCGATGGCACCAGCAGCATCACGGTGGATTGGGGCCCGGCCGGGCCCGGCACGGTGCAAGTCTTCGCCACCAACACGCTGGGCTGCCCGAGCGCGCCGATCAGCATTCCGGTGAACATCGCGGCATTGCCTGTGACCAATGCAGGCGCTGATCTGTCCATCTGCCCTGGAGCGGGCATCCCCATCGGCGGCGCGCCGACCGGCCCGCCCGGCAGCACCTACGCGTGGACCCCGAACGTGAACCTGAGCGCCACCAACGTGGCCAACCCGCTGGCGTCTCCGGGCTCCACGCAGCAGTACGTCGTGGAGGTGAGCAACAGCGGCTGCGTGAACAGCGACACCGTGATCGTGACGGTGAACCAGCCACAAGTGGATGCAGGCAACGGCGCGGTGTTCTGCGCAGGTGGCGGCGCGCAGCTGAATGCGACGAGCAGCGGAGGCACGTACGCGTGGAGCCCTTCCTCGGGATTGAGCGCGACCGACATCGCCGACCCCTTCGCCGCACCCTTGGAGACCACCACGTACCTGGTGACGCTCACGGATCCCATCGGCTGCACGGCGACGGATAGCGTGACGGTTACCGTGAACCTATTGCCCGATGCGGATGCCGGCGCCGACCTCACGCCTTGCGCGGGCACCACCATCAACATCGGCGGATCGCCCACTGGCCCCGCAGGCAGCACGTACCTCTGGCTGCCTGCCGTCGGGTTGAACGACGCTTCGCTCGCCAACCCGACGCTCTCCGTCACGGGCAACACCACCTACATCGTCGTGGTCACGGACGTGAACCAATGCCTGAACGCGGACACGATGATCGTGACCGTGCTGCCGCTGCCCGCCGTCGATGCAGGCCCCGATCTGGATGTGTGTTACGGCGGGAGCATCCAGTTGCAAGGAAGCGGAGCCGGTGATCTGCTCTGGACGCCGCCCTTCGGCCTGAGCGACCCAACGGCACCCGATCCGATCTGCACGCCGGAGATCACCACCGTGTACACGCTCACCGTGACCGGCGGCAACACCTGCACCAACAGCGATCAGGCGCTGGTGACGGTGAACGTATTGCCTAGCGCGAACGCGGGCCCTGATGTGTCGATCTGCGCCGGTGAGAGCGTCAGCATCGGCACGAACGGCCCCGGTGATTTCACCTGGTCGCCGCCGCTCGGGCTGAGCGCGACGGATGTGGCGCAACCTGACGCCTCGCCCGCAGTGACCACGACCTACTATGTGACGCTCACCGACGCCACCTCCTGCTCGCAGGTCGATTCGGTGGTGGTGACGGTGAACGCGTTCGATCAGAGCCTCGCGATCGAGCCGCCATGGACCGGCGCGTGCGAGAACACACCGGTCGTGGCGAACGCGCTGCCCGACCAGAACGGCAACACCTACGCATGGAGCACGAGCGGCCCGCTCACCATCGCCGGCACTACGGGCAATACCGTGAACCTTCTGCACACCACGCCGGGCGCGAGCATCTTGTACCTTATCGTCACGGATGTCAATGGTTGCGTCTCCGACACGCTGAGCAGCGACTACAACACTTTTGAAATCCCTGACGCCGATGCCGGACCAGACGTGACCTATTGCATCGGCGACAGCGTGCAGCTTGGTGGGGCTCCCACAGGCACACCGGGCGCCCTGGTGATGTGGTACTCGCCGTCCGGTTCCATCGCGGACACGCTGCTCGCGAACCCCTGGATCACCGCCACGGCGAGCGAGACGGTAATCGTGCTCACCGAGCTGGACATCTGCGTGGGCATCGACACGGTGCAGGTGACAGTGAGCGAGACCATTGCCGATGCGGGCAGCGATGTCTCCATCTGCGAGGGCGAAGACGTGCAGTTGAACGCGAGCGGTGGCGTCTCCTACAGTTGGTCGCCTGCGAATGGCCTGAGCGATGCAGGCGTGAATGATCCGGTCGCATCACCGACCACCACCACCACCTACACCGTTACCGTTACCAATGCCGACCAATGCGTGGGCCTCGCGAGCGTGACCGTGGAAGTGAACACCGTAGCGAACGCCGGGCTCGATGCTGCCGTGAGCACCTGCGGAAGCGGCACGCTCTTCAACCTGACCGATTCACTTGGCGGCGCTCCTGAGAACGGCGGGCAATGGTTCACGGGCACCTTCGTCGCGCACGGCGGACAGTTCGATCCGGCCACCGACGCGGCCGGCACCTACTACTACGTGGCCGGTGGAAGCACGGCCTGCCCCGACACCGCCTCGTTGCAAGTGGCAGTCACCAATCCCGACATCACCATCACCGGCGACGACATCATCTGCTTCGGCGACAGCACCACACTCACCGCGACTGGAGGCGTGAGCTTCAGCTGGGCGCCCACGGCCGGCGTGGCCGACCCGAACAGCAGCAGCACACAGTTCCATCCGGATGCATCCACGGACTACACCGTGACGGTGACCGATGCCGCGGGCTGCGTGGGCGATGAGAGCGTGAGCATCACCGTGAACCAATTGCCGAATGCGAACGCCGGTGACGATCAAGCCTTCTGCGCCGGTGATGATGTGACCATCGGTGGATCACCCACCGGTCCGGCGGGATCGAGCTATGCGTGGAGCCCGGCCAATGGATTGAGCAGCGGCACCGCGGCCAACCCGACGGCCTCGCCGAGCAGCACAACGCTTTACACCGTGGAGGTAACGGACGCCAACGGTTGCGTGAGCAGCGACACGGTGAACGTGACGGTGAATCCCTTGCCGAGCATCGATGCCGGGCCGGATCTTGGCGTGTGCATCGGCAGCAGCGTGACGATCAATGCCACGGGCGCGGGCAGCTTCGCATGGTCGCCGGCCACAGGCCTGAACAGCACCACCATCGAGGACCCCACCGCCTCACCGACTAGTTCGCTGACCTACACCGTGACGCTCACCGATGCCAACAACTGCGTGGCAAGCGATCAGGTCACCGTGACGGTGAATCCGCTGCCCATCGCGGATGCAGGGCCGGATTCGTGGACCTGCCAAGGATTCCCGGCCGACCTGCTCGGAACCACCAATGGCGGAAACGCGCTCTGGACGCCGAGTTCGACCGTGGCGAATGCGACAGCGCTGAACACCACCGCCACGCCATTGACCACCACCACCTTCACGCTCACCATCACCGACCCCAACAATTGCGTGGCCAGCGATGCGGTCACGATCACCGTGGGCAACGACCCACCGATCGATGCGGGTGATGATGCCACCGTATGCGGCGGCGTGCCCGTGCAATTGGGCGGATCGCCCACGAGCGTGCCCGGCAGTTCCTACTCGTGGTCGCCAGCGACCGGCCTCAACGACCCCACCAGCGCGAACCCGGTTGCGTCGCCCGATGTGACGACCACCTACATCCTCTCCGTGAACAACGACACCTGCACGAGCACCGCGCCGGTCACCGTGACCATTGGCACATCCGGCGTCGCTGACTTCGATGCGCGATTTGAAGCGGGCTGCGAAACACTGCGCGGCTTCTTCACCGATGAGAGCACCAACGCCGTTTCCTGGCAATGGGACTTCGGCAATGGCGAGAGCAGCACGGAGGCCAATCCGCAGCAAGGCCTGCCCTACGGCCAGAGCAGCACGGTCACGCTCGTGATCACCGACATCACTGGCTGCACGGACACCACGGCGCAGGTCTTCACCATGCAGGACTACGCCGAGCTGGTGAACGTGGACGTGCCCAACGTGATCTCGCCCAACGGCGATGGCGTGAACGACCTCTTCACGCTGATCACCGATGCGTTCCTGGGGCCGTGCACCGAGATGAGCATCTTCAATCGTTGGGGCAGCACCATGTTCGTCAGCCAGGGCAACAACATCACGTGGGACGGCCGCAACTTCGCGGGCGAGCCCTGCACGCCCGGCGCGTACTTCTACGTGATCGATGTGAATGGCCTCGAGTTCAAGGGCTCTGTGACCTTGGTGCGATGAGATTCAGCCCGCCGGCCTGTTGGCTTGTTGCGCTCGTTTGCTGCGTTCAAGCGTGCAGCGAACCTCAAGTCGCACAGGTGCAAGAAGCCGTCGTCGCGGGTTCCGCGCCTTTCGCGTTCCGCGCGATTGAAGACAACCTGCGCCACGACACGCTGCTGATCCAGACCACCTTCGACCTGGGCGACAGCACCTTCGTGATGGTGGCCTCGCATCGCGAGGAGAAGTTCGAGGGGCTGCGGCTCTACCGCTACCGTGCGCGTGCCGACAGCTCCGCTGAGTTGATCGCTGCCTCATCGCCCGCATTCGACAGCTGGACCATGCTGCCGACCTTCTTCCCCGTTGATACCGCTCAACCAAGCCAAGCCGCCTGGGTGCTCGCCAACTTCGGAGAGCGCGAGAGCTGGGGCCAGAAGCTCTTCCGCATGTCGCGGAACTTCGTTGACATGGGCTTCATGGATGTGGCCATGCCTGAGCGGGTGGAAGAGGACGGGGAATCCGAGTTGAAGCGCCGCAACATCGGTCCGAGCATGCGCTATGAGGAGCGGAACGATACCGCTTATTTCCGCTTCGCCTGCGACAGCGTGTACCTGTACGATGACCAGGCCGGGCAGATGGACCAGGTGCTCCCATCGCGCTCGCTGCATTACACCTACCATCCAGGCGAGGGTCTTGCGCTCTGGCTCAATGGCGAGAAGCGATTGGTGAAGAAGCCGGTCTAGGCTCAGCGCGAAGCGGTTCCTTCTCCTACGCAACGGCCAGCGGCACCGTGCGTGAGGCACAGGCGCCATTACCTGTTGAGAAATTCCACCCCACTTGGTATGCGCGCATAACACCTGCCTCTACCTTGGGTGCCGAAGCCCGTGCGATGAGCCCCGAAGAGACGATTGACTTTCCCATCCGCCGCGTGTGGAGCCGCATCTCGCGCATCTACAACACCGAAGCAGCCAAGTACGGCGGCAGCATGGCCATCGGCCAGATCCTGCTCAATATCGAACCCGAAGGCACGCCCAGCACCAAGCTCGGGCCCAAGATGGGCATGGAGAGCAGGAGCCTTGTGCGCACACTGCAGGCCATGGAGGAGGAAGGCCTCATCAAGCGCATCGCCGACAAGAGCGACAAGCGCGTGGTGCGCATCCACCTCACCGCGAAGGGCAAGCAGATGCGCGACGTGAGCCGCAACACCGTGATCAAGTTCAACGAAGCGGTCCAAAGCCGCTTCACGCCAGCACAGCTGAACAACTTCCGGCAGGTGATGTCAGAACTTGACCGCATTCTCGAACAAGAGCAACTGTTTTAGTTCACCACAGAGACACAGAGGACACAGAGAAGACCAGGATGAAATCCATTGCTCATCAAGTGCATTCCTCCGTGCCCTCTGTGCCTCTGTGGTGAAGAATAACCGAACGCATGACCAACCGAACCATCAAGAAAGTCGCCGTCCTCGGATCCGGCGTCATGGGCAGCCGCATCGCCTGCCACTTCGCCAACATCGGCGCCGAGGTGCTATTGCTCGACATCGTTCCCAAGGAAGGGACGGATCGCAACAAGATCGTCAACGACGCCCTGGCCGCCGCGCTGAAGAGCAGCCCCTCGCCCATCTACGATAAGCGCTTCGCGAAGAGGATCAGCACGGGCAACTTCGAGGACGACCTGCCGAAGATCAAAGACTGCGACTGGGTGATTGAGGTCGTCGTCGAGCGGCTGGACATCAAACAGCAGGTGTACACCAACGTCGAGAAGCACCGCAAGCCGGGCACATTGATCACCACGAACACCAGCGGCATTCCGATCCACGACCTGCTCGAAGGCCGCAGCGAGGATTTCCAAAAACACTTCTGCGGCACGCACTTCTTCAACCCGCCGCGCTACCTGCCGCTGCTGGAGA
>CAZFBP010000183.1:0-6983 GCA_964517255.1 uncultured Chryseobacterium sp. | reverse complement strand
CCTGCCAGGTCCAGGTCCAGCCCTTGGTGAAGTTCTCGTTGAAGGCCAGGTCGAATTGCTTGCCATCGCGGTAGAAGCGCGCGCCGCGTTTGATGGCGTAGTTCTGGGCCTTGAGCGCTTCGAGTTGTCCCGTCTCCTCCCAATGGCCCATGCTCAGGGGCAGCAGGCTCTCCCCGATCACGAAGCGTGGGAACACAGTGCGCTCGAGCACGGCCACGCGGCGGCCCTGATTCGCGAGCCAGGAGGCGACGGCGGTGCCCGAGGGGCCGGCACCGATGATCAGGGCGTCGAAGGGGCCTTGGCCCTCAACGCTGGACGATTGGTTATTCATGCAGGGGTTGGTGCGGGCCGACCGCCGGGGTGCTCGGCTTTTCGCGCCGCATAAGTAGCATGAAGCGAGCGACCGATCCATGACGGTCGTCGGATTCGTTTCGGCGTGGGCGCAACAGGCATTCAGGGCGATCGCATAGGGCGTGAGAAGCTCGCGGAAGCCAAGCTCAGCGCATGTCCATTGGCTTACTTGCCATTCACGTACTTGGCCGCCCACGCCTTCTGGTGCTTTCCCTTGATCTCCTTGATCACGCTGTTCACCGCACCGGCCCAGAAATTCCGAAGTCCGGCGCCGAAGGGCTTGCCGCTGATCATCTCGCTGTGCAGCACCTCCTTGCTGCGCATGTCGAAGAACACCACGTAGAAATCGCCGCGCCCCTGCGGCTTGTTCAGGTTGCTGACGATGAAGACCACGCCGGCCCCTTCATGGCCTTGCGTATCGTACCGCTGGATCAGCGCTGGGATCTTCTCGGGATCGATGGCCGCATCTCCCGCTGACCAGGACTTGGTCAGGTCCACGTTGTCGTTGAAGGGGCGCACCATGGCCGTGGCGTGCTTCACGTAATTCAGCACGAGGGCGCCGGTGAGGTCGTACTTGGAGGCTTCGGTTTCCAGGAGGTTGTTCCAGCGCGCGAAATAGGCAGGGCCGGAGCCCTCGAGAGGGGCGAAGTCGGCGCGCGTGGTGAGCCGCGCGATGCTGAAATCGAGGCCCACCCAGGTGAGCGGTGTGTCGCCCGTGAGGATCGATTTCATGGCGGCCTGCGACCAGGCCGGAGCGCAATTCGCAACTGCTGCGGTGAGCAGCATTGAACGAAGAAGGGATGCACGCTTCATGATGGTGGGTGTTTCTCGAGGGTCCTGGAATGTGGTCAACGCGATTGCCTTATTTCAAGCCCGATCGATCAATGACGATCGCCGGTTTCCGTTGCCTGGGGTCGTTGACGAGCCGGTTCAGCGCGTCGCGGGTGATGGTCTCCATTTCGGGGCGCACGCGCAGCCGGTCGGCGAGGCGGTCGGCCACGGCCTTCAGCTCCGCTTCCGTGGCGCTGGCCATCACGCGCACGCGGTCGCCGCCATGCTCATCGTGTTCGCGGATGATCGCGAAGCCTTCGAGCCCCGGCTCGGCGTTGAGCGCATCAATGATCTGCTGCGGCCAGAGGGTGGTGCCCTTCACCTTCATGCGCTGCTCCTTCCGGCCCAGCACGGGGCCGAGCAGCATGGCACGCGCACCGTGCGCATCGGTCCCCGAGCGCCACGCGCACACATCGCCGGTGCGGAAGCGCAGCAGCGGCATGGCCTCCACCGCGAAGGGCGTGGCCACCACTTCGCCGGCCTCGCCTTCGGCGACGTGGGCGCCGTTCTCATCCACCACCTCGATGTGCATGAGCTCATGGGGCACCAGATGACCTGCGAAGGGAGCCGCCTCGGTGCAGGCCGTGGCCATCTCGGTGCTGGCGTAGGTGCCATGCAGTTGGAAGGGGCATAGCTCGGCGATGCGCTGCGCGAGCAGGTTCGGCGCGCCGAAGGCCGATGAAGTGGGCTCCCCGATGCAGACGGCGCGGGTGATGGCGGTGCGGTCCACGCGGAGGCCGCGCTGCTCCCATTGGCGCAACAGGCGCAGCAGGTAGCTGGGCACGATGATGAGCGCTGTGGTGCCGCACTCGAGCGCGGTCTCGTACTGGCTCTCGGCATTGCCCGGCCCGCAGCGCACGGTTCCCGCTCCGATGGCGCGCAGCCCCAGCCAGTAGGCGAGGCCGGCCATGAATCGCTTGTCGAGCGTGGTGGTGATCTGCACGATGTCGGCGGTCGTGATGCCCGCCGTGGCCAAGGAGGCCGCCTCGTTGCGCGCCAGGCGGTCCACATCGGCGCTGCTCAGCGCGAAGGCGAGTGGCTTGCCCGTGGTGCCGCTGGTGAAGACATGCTCCGCGATCTTCTTCTTCGGGATGCAGCGGAAGCGATCAGCGTGCTCGCAGAGCTGCTGCTTGCTGGTGAAGGGAAGCGCGTTCCATTCCTGCCAGGTGCGGAAGTGCGCGGCATGGCTGCCGGTCAGCTGTTCGCGGTACCATGGCGATCGGGCGCTGAGGTCGGCGACATGCGCGCGCAGGCGCTCCAGCGCGTTTTCCGGCATGGTGTGGTTCGGTTCGCTCATTCGCGTACGGCGGACAAGGTGCATTCGCGCAGGCGTTCCTCCAAGCGCGCGCGCTCCTGTACGGAAGCCACGGGCAGCATCAGGGCCTTGGTATAGTGGAGCGCGGCGGTGCGATGGGCTCCATTCACGCGGTGCAGATCGCCAAGGGCCATGCGGGTGATGTAGCTGTCCGGCGCGGCGGCGATGAAGCGCTGCTCCTCTTCAGGAGTGAATGGCAGGGGCTCGCCGGACATGACACTCGTTGCGATGCGCATGCGCTGCTGCTGCCACCATTGGTGCTCAGTGAAGGCGCGCGTGGCCAGGAACGGATCCGCAGCGATGCTGAGCGTGGTATCGCGGACGGGGCCGTTCAAAGCGCCGGATGCGCAGCGCGCGAACACATCGCGCAGGTCGTAGCACGCGAATGCGCCGACCTGGTAAGGCCATGCGCTCACCCACATCCTGCGCTGCTCCGGCTGCATGATCACGGCGTGGTGGGCGATGAGCTGGTTGATCGCCATGGGGTTGCTGAGGCCGATGGACCGTCCGTCAAGGCCTTTCCGGTCGCGGAGGATCGCGGCGGCCTTCGCGGGATCCAGGGCCCCGGTTGAGTCCACGAGCTGCATCATGCGCTTGAAGCGGGCCATGCTGTCGCTCTCGCGGATGTTCGCCGTGTTCGCCTCGCTCGCGCGGAAGCGCGCGCCCTGGTAGTGATTGGCGCACACGAGCAGGTCCTGGTCCGGGTCGAAGACATCCATGCCATCGGGGGCCTTCTCGATGATGACGGCCTTGCCGTCGCGCGCGCTGGCCACCAGGATGCTCTCGCTCACGAAGACCTCGTGCTTCCCGGCGATCGCGACGGCCTCGGCGATGGTGGCGGCGTGCTGCAGGATGTCGCGCGTGAGGATCGCGATCGGCGTGCGCGCGCCCAAGGGCAGCTCGCTGCGCGCGGCGTTGATGGTGACGGTGAGACCTTCGAGGTTCATGCCCGAGACCGCGCCCATGAAGCCGCCCCAGCCCACCATGGCGTGCGGAATGCCTTGGTCGGGCTTCACGAAGAGCACGAGCTTCTCGTGCGCGAACTCATCGCCCATCCAGAAATCGAAGTTGCGCGCCACCAGGAGCTTTCCGTCAGCGGTGCGGCCGGCCCTGGCGGCGAAGGAGGTGCAGCCCACCATGGCCAGGTCGGTGAGCGCATGCCCGATGTCGTGCGCCGCGTGGTAGTTGAGCGCGCGCTGGTACTTCGGCCCCACGAAGTCGTACTCGTCGCTGAAGGAGCGGCTCACGCCGTGGATCTCACGGAGGTACTCGCGCGGCACGTGCGCATCGAGGTCGCGGTTGTACCACGCGGTGAAGTACTTCAGGTAATCGAGCCGCATGGCGCCGGGCACCATTTCGCGCAGGCGGCCCACGAAGATCTCCTCCTGCCTGGCGATCGGCTCACGAGCGAGCGATCCGTACGCGAGCCCACGCTCCAGCGCTTCGCCCTCGATGTACGCTTCGTGCAACCCGATGGAATCGTGGCCCAGCCAGTTGCGGCCCACATGCCAGCGGCCATCCTCTCCCAAGGTGCGCGCCGGGACAACCGCCGCCTCGCTCTTCTCCAACGGATCGGAGACGTGCACCGTCCACGCGAACCACGCCACGCCGATGAGCAGCAGCACGGCCAGCGCCAGCAGCACGCGGAGCAGACGGCGGAACAGGCGTCGCGCGGGCATGGATCAGAAGCCGATGCCCACGCCGCCGCCGAGGATGGGGCCAGAGAGGCCTCGGTACACGCTGTTGGGGTGCTGCAGCACCTCGTAGAGCAGCTGCAAGTAGATGGAGCTGTTGCCGCCGATGCGTTGCATGTAGCCGCCGCCCACGAGGATGTGCGGCACCCACTCGTTGCGCGTCACGCGGTCGTTGTAGTTGTACACCGGCACGTTCAGGTGAAGGAACTCCGCGTGCAGGAAGAGCGGCGGGATCACGCGGAAGCGGTTGAAGACCCGGTAGCCCATGCCGCTGAACGTGTACGCAGGCACGAACCGGTTGTCGCGGTAGTACCAGTAGCTGAATCCGACGCCGACCGAATAGCGGCCTTTCTCATCCACCTTATAGCCGATCACCGGATCAACCTGGATCGCCGTGACGGTTCCGAAACCGAAGTTGAGTCCGCCGCCCACCCAGAGGCGGTCGCGGAAGCGCTGGGGCGGATCGTCCCATTCGCCCGCCCAATCGCTCTGGGCGCAAGCCATGGAGGCCAGGAGCAAGCCTTGGAGTACGAGCGCGGGGCGCATGCGTTTCGTGCCGGATTCCGGCGGACGAAGTTAGGCTCGCACGGGCGCGTGATGCTTCTCGAAGTGGAGCGCGAGCAACAGCCCGCGAACGGCCATCCACGCCAGGAAGGCGCACCACACCGCGTGCAGCTCCCAGCCCAGCGCATCGCCGCCCCAGGCCACCGGGACGAATACCAGGAAGGTGGAGGCGAGCAGCACATTGCGAAGGACCTTGCCGTTGCCCAGGCCCTTGTAGATGCCGTCGAAGGCGAAGGCCACGGCGTTGATGGGCTGCGTGATGATCACCATCCAGAGCACGCCGCCCAGCAGGGCGAGCACGCGCGCGTCGCTGGTGAAGAGCGGGCCGATGAAGTCGTAGCCGAGCGCGTAGATCACGGCGAGCGCCGCGCCGATGAGCACGCTCATGCGCGCCACTTGCCAGCTCACGCGGTGCACATCGCCCCAACCCGTGGCGTGGCGGGCGCGTTCGCCATTCAAGCGGCCCACCAGCACGCTGCCCGCTGCCGCGTACCCATCGATGAAGAAGGCGCTGAAGAGCCAGAGCTGCATGGCGATGCTGTGCGCGCCGATGTGCGCGGTGGAATAGCCCGTGGCGTAGCGGTTGCCCAGGTAGTAGCAGATATTGAGCGTGATGGTGCGCGCGAAGAGCTGGCCGCTGTTGCGCATGAGCGGCAGGAACTCCGGATTCTGCCACGACGAGGGCCAGAGCGTGAATGGGGTACGCGTGCGCAGCACCACGATGCACGCCGCGAGCATGCTCACCTGCGCGATCACGCTGGCCAGCGCGCTGCCCTCGATCCCCAGCGCCGGCACCGGGCCGAAGCCGAAGATGAGCAACGGGTTGAGCGCCAGGTTCACCGCCGCGCCGACGATGCTGATCCACATGCCCCAGCGCAGGTTCTGGATGCCGCGGAACGCGCCGGTGAGCGCGTACACGGCAAGGGAGATGGGGAAGCCCAGGCACCGCATGCGGAAGTAGTCGCAGGTGAGCTCGAGCTGGCGGCCGCTCGCGTTGTACGCCTCGAAGATCCGCTCCGCGAAAGGGTAGGTGATGCCGATGAAGGCCAGGCCGAGCCCGAAGTTGGTCCAGGTGGCGATGGGCACCAGGCCCGCGATGGCATCGAGGCGCTGCTCGCCGTAATAACGCGCCACCACGGCGAGCACGGCGCTGCGCGTCTGCGCCAGCACCCAGAGCACGAGGAGGAAGAAGCTGCTGCCGATGCCCACGGCGCCCAGCATGTCCAAATCGTTGAACTGGCCGATGAAGGCGGTGTCCACCAGCGAGATCACCGGTTCGGCGATGCCGCTGATGATGGCCGGCACCGCGAGCCGGTCGATGTCCTTGCGGGTGATGAGGGAGCGCTCGCTCAAGTGCTACATCCCGACCGTTCGGGAGCGGCGCAAAGATGCCCATGCTCAGTGGTCGATCACGCCGGTCTCGAGGCGGTAGAGCACCAAGGGGTCGTAGCCGTCCTCCAATCCGTACCAGCGCAGGTACCGGTGCGACCATCGCGGCGCGCCCGTGGTGATCTGCTGCAAGTTGCTCACGCGGTCCAGCCCTTCGCTCTCGGCGGCGATCACCAGATGGATCGGCTTGCCCGCATCGGGCACGACGCGGTCCACGAAGGACTCGGTGCTTTCCGGGCTGAGGTAGAAGGCAGGGATGTTCTGGCGCCAATCGCCCAGGAGGTCGATGTGCACGGGCTCATCGCCGAAGCGCGCACGCATCGCTTCGGCCAGGCGGATGCGCCCGTTGCCCGCTGGCGTGAGCATGGCCACCAGGAGCGCGAGCAGATTCACCGCAGCGAAGGGAAAGAGCAATCGCAGCCAGAGGGTGCGTTGCATCGATACGGGCCAGCGTTGGCAGAGCGCGTCCCACGCGGCCACCAGGAGCCAGGGCATCAGCGCCGCCAGGGGGAAGAGGAAGCGTGGCTCTTTCACGGGCACAACAGAATGCGCGATGAGGAAGGGGAGGAGCAGCCACACGAGCACGTGCTTGCGGTTCAGTGCGAGCAACACGACGAGCGCCGCGAGCAGCAGCACGCCGACCGGGATCGTGGCGTACTTGAGGATGAAGAGCCCGTGCTGGTGCCATGGCAAGGTCATGAAGCGCGCGTTCTCCTGCCCGCTCAGCGCTGCGGCGAAGTAGTTCCATAAAGGCGTGGTGAAGGTGCCGTAGCAGAGCGAATCGAGCGCCGTGCATGCAACGATCGCGATGACGCCGCCACCGACGATTCGCGTGAGAC
>CAZFBP010000182.1:0-6996 GCA_964517255.1 uncultured Chryseobacterium sp. | reverse complement strand
CTCGATGAAGAAGCCCTGCACGGTGCCGGTGCCGCTGAAGATCGCGGTGATGATTCCTGTGGTGGTCACGCTCTGCCCTGCCAGCGGGCTGCTCGCTCCATTGCCCTGAATGGCGCAGATCGGTGTTTGCGCCACCATCGATCCGGCAATTAGGAGATGGACTGAGAGGAGGAGTGCCCGCATGCCGCAAAGGACGCGCTCCGGCGCATCGCTCTCTGCATCGGCCGTGCAACATGCCGGAGAACCACTCGTCACAAACAGGTACCTTGCCGTGCATAGTACCAAGCAGAGCACGCATCTTTGCGCCGTCATGAACCAATCCGGCCCAGCCATGAAAGTCGAGAACACGAAGGCGCAGATGCGCCGGGGCGTGCTGGAGTACTGCATCCTCAGCGTGCTGGCGCAGGGCGAACTCTATCCGTCGGACATCATCGCGCAACTCAAGGATGCCAGGCTGATCGTGGTGGAGGGCACCTTGTACCCGCTCCTCTCCCGCCTGAAGGACAGCGGGCTCCTCACCTACCGCTGGGAGGAGAGCAAATCCGGCCCGCCGCGCAAGTACTACAAGCTCACCACCGTGGGCGAGCGCTTCCTCGGGGAGCTGGACCAGACCTGGGACGAGCTCGCCCTGGCCGTGAAGAAGACCACCCGCAAGAACCGCTAGAACCCGCGCAACCCCACACCATGAAAAAGACCTTCACCGCCAACATCAGTGGCCGCGTCTTCCACATCGAGGACGATGCTTACGACCGCATGCAGCACTATCTCTCCGGCATTCGCAGCCAATTCGAGGGAGCCAGCGGCCGCGAGGAGATCATGGCCGACATCGAGGCGCGCATCGCCGAGCTCTTCCACGAGCGCCTGGCTGGCACGCGCGAGGCGGTATCGCTCTCCGATGTGGAGCATGTGATCGCCGTGATGGGCCAGCCCGAGGATTACGGCGACGCCGAACCCGGTGGCACCGCGCCGCCGCACGCGGCGAAGGGCCATGAGCAACGCGGCTACAAGCGTTTCTTCCGTGATGCGGACGACAAGTGGGTGGGCGGCGTGATCGGTGGCTTGGCGGCCTACATCGGCATGGACCCGATCTGGCTTCGCATCATCATGATCGTGTTCATCCTCGCCGGTTGGGGCGTGCCCATCCTGCTCTACGTGCTGCTGTGGATCCTGGTGCCCAAGGCAGAGAGCGCTGCCGATCGCCTGCGCATGGAAGGCGAGCCCGTTACGGTGGACAACTTGAAGCGCGCGTTCGAGGAGGGTGGCCAGCGCGTGGCTGGCGAGGCGCGAGACCTGGGCAGGAAATGGAGCCGCGATGCGCAGTCGCGCTCGGGCATGGCAGCCGATGTCATCGGCAAGCTCATCGGCGCCTTCATCATCCTTGTCGGTTTCGGTTTGCTGGTCGGCCTGATCACATCGCTTGTGGGCGGCGGCTTCGGGCTATGGCACATCACCTTGGGGCACGACGACCTCGGACTCTTCGATCTCGGCGCCCTGGTGTTCCCTTCTTCACAGCACGCGCTCTGGTTCTGCATCGGCGCGCTCCTGCTCTGCCTCGTCCCCATCATCGGCATCCTGCTCGGCGGCTTCCGGCTGCTGCTCAACACACGCACGCCTGCCTGGTTGGGCTGGGGCCTCTCCCTGCTCTGGTTCGCCGCGCTTGTGCCCACCATCATCGGAGGGCTCTCGTTAGCGCGCGAATTCCATCGCGGCAACGCGGTGCGGGACGAGTTGCCGCTGCAGCAGCCTGCGGAGGGCATGATCTACCTCGATGCCCTGCTGCCGCATGACAGCGAAGGCGATTGGAGCTTCAGCTTCGATGATGGCGGGATCGACATCGATCTCAGCGGCCTCATGCTCGATGGCGACTCGATCAGCGGTTCCTGGGCGCGCATCAATGTGGAGCGCAGCGATGACACGCTGTTCCACCTGGTGCGCGTGCGCGAGTCGCGCGGCATGAGCGCCAAGGCTGCGCACGCACGGGCCATGGGCATCGCAACCGGATACCGCCAGGAGGGCGACGCGCTCTTCATCTCGCCCTTGGCGCGCTACGCGAAATCAGACAAGATCCGGGCACAGCACGCGCGCTTCACGCTGCGCGTTCCGCAGGGCAAGGCCGTGTTCCTGCGTCCCTCTTCCCGTTCCGTGATCCACGACATCCGCAACGTGGAGAACGTGTGGGACGGCGACATGATCGGCAAGGCTTGGCGCATGACCCCGCGCGGGCTGGAAGAGGACGGACCTTCCGGACCGAACGAAACCGAGGAGCAGGAAGGGAACGACACGAGTGGAGCAATGGGCACGGTGAATCGGAGCGCCGTGGAGGCTAGCACCGGTTCACTCAAGCTGCCTTCAATCCTAGGCTTGCTCCGCTTGAGGATTTAGCACGACACGGTCTGCGACGAGGGGTTGCGACAACCGTGCTCTGGCGCCCTGTCCGATGAGGATGGGGCGCCGCTCATTCAAGGCTGCACGACCAGGCGCTGATGCCCCACCCTTCCGTCAACCACTACGCGCACCATGTAAGCGCCCGTCCGAAATGCGCTCAGGTCATCCAGGAGGATTAGGCCGTCCTGCAGCGCGCCGCTCCATGTCCGCGCGAGGCGCCCATCGGCGGCGATCACCTGCACGCTCGCGCTGGCAGTGCCCGCTGGCACGCGGATCCACGCCATCTGCTGGGCTGGATTCGGCTGGATCCGGATCGGCAATTCAACGTTTGAATGCTCATCAATCCCAACCAGCATGAGGCCCGCGTCCACCACGTTCACGGTCCAACTGGCGCCATTGCGCTTCTCGGTCACGGTGGCGATCACGCGCAGGTTCGATGCGTCCCATTGCATCGGCACATTGAAGGTGTATTGGTGGTTGTACGTGGCCTCCGCTGCCGTGATGGCCGGTATCACCCCCGCCGTTCCGCCGGCACCGCCCATCACCTCGCGCACCACTTGCTGGTGCACGTAGCCGCTGCCGCCGGCCACCTGATCGCCAGGAACGTTGTCCTCCACGATGTAAGCGTTAACGACGAAGTCTCCTGAAAGCGCGGCGGTGAAGGTCACGGCGAGGTCCACGGTGAGGTCGCGCTGCCACGCATTGAAGCCAACCGACAAGCCGATGCTCGCGGCCGAGACGCCGAGCTTGCGTTGCTCGGCACACGCGCCCCATTGGTCGTACGCGGCATCGTCGGCCAAGGCGCCGAACTCTTCCTGCTCCATCACGCCCGCTGGTGAGTAGTTCGCGCTGAACTGCTGCCAATACGCGGTGCTGCTCGTGCTGCTGAGCTCATCGCCGTTGTGATGCTTGGCCACCACGATCAAGGGATCCTGATCGAGGGCGTTCGTGGTGGAATTGGGGATCGGGCAGAACTGGCACCAAGTGCCGGTGTACTGCTCCATCAGCACGCTCTTGGTGGCCCACACGCCCAGCACGTCCACCGGGAAGTACAGCGTATCGTTCGCGTGGTTCGCGTCGCCAACGCCCACCACCCAC
The DNA here is from genome assembly GCA_964517255.1 of uncultured Chryseobacterium sp. GTDB lineage: Bacteria > Bacteroidota > Bacteroidia > Flavobacteriales_F > PHOS-HE28 > PHOS-HE28. Next base: position 3,513 of record CAZFBP010000182.1, on the reverse strand, counting down.
ACCTTCAGCGTGCCTTGCGCCGCCGGTTGGCTGAAAGGCACAGGATGCGTGTAGGGCCAGTACTGGCCGGGCAGAATGCCCGTGGTGCTCTGCGTGTTGCCCACCTGCACCGGGCCGTTGTTGTACCGCCAATCCACACGGAACGTGATCAATGGCGTGGTGCCGGATGCGTTCCGTACCCGCGCGGAAACGGAATACGGCTCACCGGCCTTCCAATACCGGGGCATGAAGGCGGTGTTCAGGTAAGCGTCCTGCGCGAACGCGCCATTGACGGAAATCAGCGCGAGCAGGAGCGTAATGAGGTGTCGCATGGAGGGCGATTGTGCGCACGAAAGTAGGCGACGGCAAACGCTACCTTCACCTCCCCGGCCATGAAGAACATCCTCGTCACCACCGATTTCTCCCAGCACGCCAGTCACGCCGTCGCAAAGGCCGTGGAATTGGCGAGCGCTCTCAATGCCAAGCTCTGGCTGGTGCACGTGGCCGCGCCCGAACCCGATTTCGTGGGCTTCCGGACAGGCCCGCAATCCGTGCGCGACCACCTGGCCCACCAACTTCGCAAAGAGCACGCTGACCTGCAGGCACAGGCCGAGCGGGCGCGCGAATCGGGCGTGAACTGCGAGGCGCTGCTGGTGCAAGGCCCAACGGCCGAGACGATTGTCTCGGAGGCCGAGCGTCTGCATGCGGAACTAGTGGTGATGGGCTCCCATGGTCACGGCGCCTTGTTCCGAGCCATTGTGGGCAGCGTGTGCGAACAAGTGATCGGCATGGGCAAGTGCACCGTGATGGTGGTGCCCGCCGAACGCTGATCGCATGCGCAACGCCGTCATCCTCCTGTCCGGCACATTGCTGTTGGGGTCGGTTTGCGTCCCTTCCATACGGGGCGGCCCGCCGCAGCTGCAGAAGATCAAGCTGCCGCCGGGATTCAGCGTGAACGTCTTCGCCGACGAGGTGGAGAACGCCCGCGCGATGTGCTGGGGCGATGCGGGGACGCTCTTCGTGGGCAGCCGTAGCGCAGGAGTGGTGCACGCGCTGCGCGATACCAACGATGATGGGCGCGCCGATGAGCGCTTCGTGGTGGCCAGGGGCCTGCGCATGCCGGTGGGCGTCGCGTTCCGCGAAGGAGCGCTGTACGTGAGTGATGTGGACCGCATCCTACGTCTCGATTCCGTTGAGCAGCGCCTGAAGGATCCGCCTCAGCCCGTGGTGGTCACCGATTCCTTCCCGAAGGACACGCACCACGGGTGGAAGTTCATCGCCTTCGGGCCGGATGGGAAGCTCTACGTGCCGGTGGGCGCGCCGTGCAACATCTGCCTGATGGAGGACAGCATCTACGCGAGCATCACGCGCATCAACACCGATGGCACAGGCCGCGAGATCGTGGCGCACGGGGTGCGCAACAGCGTGGGCTTCGATTGGCACCCGCGCACCGGCCAGCTCTGGTTCACCGACAATGGCCGTGACTGGCTCGGCGACGACAGCCCCGATTGCGAATTGAACAGGCTGGCGAATGAAGGCGATCACTTCGGCTATCCGTTCTGCCAAGCGGGTATCGTGAAGGATCCGGAGTTCGGTGATCAACGGCCCTGCACCGAATTCATCGCGCCTGCCGCGCGGCTTGGTCCGCACATGGCGCCGCTGGGCATGCGCTTCTACACCGGCGCCATGTTCCCGGAGCGTTACCGCGATGCCATCTTCATCGCAGAGCACGGCAGTTGGAACAGCAGCACGCCCGTCGGTTACCGCGTGGCAGTGGCAATCCCGCAGGCCGATGGCAGCGCCACGCACGAGGTCTTCGCCGAAGGATGGCTCGAAGGCAATCGCGCGTGGGGCCGTCCGGCGGATGTGCTAGTGGCGCCCGATGGCGCGTTGCTGGTGAGCGATGATGGCGCCAACCAGATCTACCGTATCGCCTATGAGGGTGAGCGCTGAGCGGCACCGCTTCCTCCTTTCAAGAACGGGCGCCTGTTCAGCCACTCCGCCGCGGACCAACGGCTACGGAACAGGATATAGTACACGAGCGCGCCGAAGGCAACACCAAGAAGGGAGCCCACCACCACATCCTGCAGGAAATGCTGCGACAAGTAGATGCGCGCGTAGCCGAGCAGCGCGGCCAGCAGCACCAGAGGCAGCGCGAGCCGCGCGCGGCCCAGCACGACGGCCAGCGCCAGGCACATGCCGAATGCCGCCGTGCTGTGCCCGCTCGGGAAGCTGAAGTGCGCGTGCAGGTCGATGCCGTCCACCCATGGCATGCCCGCCAGTTGCTCACGGAACTGCGAAGGGCGATCGAGGTGGCTGTACGGGCCATGCTTGAGCGATTGAGCCGCCAGGGCGCTCAGACCGCAACTCAGCCCCATCATCAGGAAGGCGCGCCAACTCTTCGTGAAGAGCAGCACGAAGGAGAGCGCCGTGGGCACGAGCCCATCGGCCAGATGCGTGAAGTAGGCGAAGAAGACATCGAGCGCGGGCGTGTGGAACGCGTTCATCGCGCCGTGCACCGCGAGCTTATCGCCTTGCCACGCGATCATGGCGCCGACGATGAATAGCGGCGCCCAACCGGCCATGAACAAGCGGAACGTTCGTTTCTCTTCGCGCATGGGGCGAAGCTAACGGGGGGTGTGCCCGTATGTTCGTCGGCGCCATCATGCGCATCGCGTACACTCCCCTGCTTGTGCTGGCGTTCTGCGCGCGCCTGCACGGCCAGGGCTTCGTGAACACCTTTGGAGGCCAGCGCGCGGAATTCGCATCGGGCGCGGCACCGCTTAACAGCGGCTTCATCGCGGGCACCACGCGTTCCATCAGTGAGGGCAGCGGTCACCAGGCCGGTATCCTGGTGGTGGATGGCAGCGGCAACTTCCCGGCGTGGGAACCGGTTCCCGGACTGAGCGGGCGCAGTTTCATGCAGGCCGTTGCCAGCGCGGCCGATGGTGGCTCCTACATGGCAGGGAGCATGATTGCTCCAGGATCGGGCACGCACGATGGCTTCGTGGCGCGCTTCTCATCCACAGGCGCTTTGCTCTGGCTCGCGCAGCCGCAGATCTCAGGTGATGAGCAGTTCTTCGCCGTGCATGCGCTCCCCGATGGCGGATGCATCGCGGCGGGCGTGCGCTCCTTGGGGCAAGGGCTCGGGCACGACGCGCTGATCACCCGTTTCGGCCCTGATGGCAGCCAGCAGTGGAGCACGCCGATCGATGAGTTCTCCGACATCGAGGCGCACGCCATCGCGGTGCAAGGGAATGATGTGATGCTCACGGGCAGGCAGCAGAACTTCGGCGGAACCAGCGATGCCTGGATCGCACGCCTCGACCTCGACGGCGCGGTGGCATGGACGAGTTCTTGGGGCGGCGTGCGCAACGAGACGGGTCGTGCGATCATGGCCATCGGCCCTGGCGCCTTCCTGCTGGCGGGCACCACCAACAGCGATGTGCCCCTGGACATCACCGAGAACCGGCGCAAGGACCATGTCTATCTCGTGGCCTTCGACCTCAACGGCGATTCGCTCTGGACGCGCGC
>CAZFBP010000181.1:0-7003 GCA_964517255.1 uncultured Chryseobacterium sp. | reverse complement strand
GACGACATCATCGGCTTCAGCCCAGTGAAGAAGCTCGTGGGCCACATGATCGTGGCCTACATCCTGGTGGTGATGGCCGGTATCCGCATCAAGGACATGCACGGCGTCCTCGGCTTCTACGAGATTCCCTACGTCGTGAGCGTGGCCTTCTCCTTCTTCGTGTACGTGGTGGTGGTGAACGCCATGAACCTGATCGATGGCGTGGACGGACTGGCTGGCGGTGTGGGGCTGATCGCCGCGCTGGCCTACGGCGCGTGGTTCTACCTCGCCGGTGAGGTCGCCTTGGCGCTGCTGGCCAGCGTGCTCGCGGGCGCCCTCGCCGCCTTCCTCGTCTTCAACACGCACCCCGCGCGCGTCTTCATGGGCGATAGCGGCTCGTTGATCATCGGCGCCATCCTGGCCGTGCTCGCCATGAAGGTGGTGGATCAGGACACCGCACGCCTCCCCGTGAAGCTGCGCCAATTGCCCACGCCCATCTTCGCCATGAGCGTGCTCGCCTATCCGCTCATCGATACGCTGCGCGTCTTCGTGGTGCGGATGGCGAAAGGCACGTCTCCATTCTCAGCCGATCGCAACCACATCCACCACCGGCTGCTCGCACTCGGCCTGGGCCACCGGGGCACCGCGCTGGCCATCTACCTGTACGCGCTGATGATCATCGCCTTGAGCCTCGTCACGCGCAAGTGGCACCCCAACATCGGGCTCATGGTGCTGGGCTCAACTGCCTTGGGCCTGGCATTGCTGCCCTTCGTGTGGCCGAAGCAGCCGAAGGCATGAGGCCCGCAACGCTCCTTTTTTCACCGCTCCTGTCGTGCGCCGCCCTCGCGCAGGCCGGTTGGCTGCCATTGAGCCGCGAGGTGGAGCGCCCCTTCGCCGCTGAACTGGGCAAGTGGAAGAGCGATGCGCACACCGCGATCCGGCCGTACCGCATCAAAGAGGTCCGCGCCATGGATCACGGTGATTCGTTGAGGCCCACGGCGGTGCTCTCGGCCCTCGACCGTTGGAGCGGCGCGCGCAACGGCCGCAGGTTCCGCTGGGGGCCGCTGCTGGATGCGCAGGTGGGCGCTGGCGTTGACAGCTCGAGCGTGATCACGCACCGCCTTGGCGGAGGCGCATGGCTGGAGGGCGACATCGGTGATCGCCTCACCCTGCACGGCAGCGGGCAGTTCTGGAACGAGGCCTTCCCGCGCTACCTGGACAGCCTGGCGCGCGCCACCCAGGTGAGCATGGGCGAGGGATACGCGTGCCGCGACGGCTCCGCCTTCAACCACCACGATTGGAGCGCTTGCGCCAGTTGGGATCCCGGCAAGCACTTCAACTTCACACTGGGCCGCGGCAAGCACTTCTTCGGCGAGGGTCACCGCTCGCTCTTCCTCAGCGACGAGGCCACCGGCTATCCGTACCTCAAGATCACCACCTCGGTATGGCGCGCGCGTTATGTGAACCTCTTCACCATGATGAACGACGTGCGCGGCGCCAACGGCGATCCCGCGCGCTTCGGCCGCAAGTACACCAGCATGCACTACCTCAGCGTGAACGCCAGCAAGCGCATCAACCTCGCGGTCTTCGAGGCCATCGTATGGAGCCAGGGCGACAGCCTGCACCCGCGCGGCTTCGATGTGAGCTACCTGAACCCGGTGATCTTCTACCGTCCTGTGGAGTACAACCTGGGCTCCCCCGACAACGCCCTGCTGGGCTTCGCGCTGAACGTGAAGCCCGGCGAGCGATCCCTGGTGTACGTGCAGCTCATGCTCGATGAGTTCCTGATGAAGGAAGTGCGCGCCGGCGATGGCTGGTACGCCAACAAGCAGGCCATGCAGGCGGGGATCGTGGCGCGCGAGGCCTTCGGCGTGAAGGGCCTCATGCTGCGCGGCGAATGGAACATGGCACGCCCCTTCATGTACACGCACAGCGATACGCGGCAGAACTACGCGCACTACGGACAGCCGCTCGCGCATCCGTACGGGTCCAATTTCCAGGAAGCGCTCGGGCATGTGGAGTGGTCGCGCGGCCGCATGCTCTACGCCGTGCGCGCCAGCATGGCCTGGCTGGGCAGCGACACCACCTACAGCTTCGGCAACAACATCTTCAGGCCCGAGCTCGACCGGCCGCCCGCGCCCACCGGCGGGCTGCGCAACTACAATTTCCGCATCGGCGGCGTGCAGGAGTACACGCTCTTCCACGGCGAGCTGCGCGCTGGCTGGCTGGTGGACCCCGCCACGGCCACACGCGTGGAGGCCTCTTGGATCGCGCGCGCCCGCACGGCCAGCGCTGGCGATCCGTTCTGGGAACAGGTGTTCCGCGTGGGCATCAGCTGCTGGTTCCGCGACCGGCATGCGGAACAGGAACCGCGCTACGTGCTCAACTGATCGCGCCGGAGCGCGCGCTCGTGGAAAGTGAGCGCGAGCAGCAGGAAGAAGAGCAGGTAGATGCTGTCCTCCACAGGAATGGTGCCCATCCGTATCCCGAGGTTCTCGGCATCATTGTACCACACGATGGGCTCGGGAAGCCCTGTGCCCGTCAATATGCCGTTCACGATGAAGAAGGGCAGCAGGCTCACCCCATAGCCGATCCAGAATCGGCCAAGCCATGCGCTCTTCAGCACGAACAGGTGCAATGCCAGCAGCCCGGCCGCGCTGAGGAAGGTGATGGCGGTGTAGAGCCGATCGGTATTGAGCGCGCCGATGAGGAGCAGCGCGAGCATCACGGCCATGGCGAGCGGCCGGGCAATGCGTTGCAGTGGATCGCGCTTGAAGGCGTAGCGCATCACTTCGTACAGATAGATGCAGCTGTACGGGATGGCGATGAAGAAGAGCCACTCTTCCAATGGAAGGTGGAGGAAGCGGATGCCGAGCGTGTAGCGGTCGCTGAAGCCCCACACGCCGCTGGCCGTGAACAGCGCGTCCCACGCGATGAAGACGGCCATCATCACCGCGATGCCCGTGAAAAGGCCGCGCCACTTCCGCCAGTAGGCGATGCGCGGCTCGAAGCTCGCAGCCAGCGGAAAGGCGATGCTGAGCAGGTCCAGCGCGAGGTAATACCAGCGTTCCATCGGGGCAAAGCAACGCCCGGTGATGCGAAAAGTGCGGGACGGCGCCTGGCGCCGCCCCGCGATCAGGATGCGTGCGGTCAGGGTCGCACGAGGCGCGCGTGACGCGTGCCGGCCTTCGTGTCCACCCGCACGTGATAAACGCCGGGCGCGAGCGCGGAGGCATCGAGCACGATGGCATCATCGTGCCGGCGCAGCGGCACCACGGCCTCGCGACCGTCGGCATCGACGATGCGCACCGCAGCGCCCGTCATGTCGGGCAAGCCGCTGATGCGTGCCTGCGAGATCACCGGGTTCGGGAACACGGACAGCGCTAACGTCGCAGACGCCTCGCCCACCGACGTGGTGAGGTCGAGCACGGCGAGGTGCGGCGCCCAATTGCTGAAAGCGCCGCCGATGATCAGCTGGTCGTTCAGCACGCACAGCGCATGCACCGGCGCTTCAGGGATGCCGAGCTCAGCCACCTGATCGATGCCGTCCCAGCGCCCGATATTGTACCCATAGAGCATCACGCTGGAACTGATGCCGAAGTCGCCCACGAAGTAGATGCTCCCAGCGCGCTCGTCGATGCGCTCGATGCGTGGATCCGTGAGCCCGATGTCATAGATGTAGCCCGAGAGGCCGGGCATGAGCTGCTCCCAGTACGCCGCGCCCGGTGCGATACGGGCCATGCCGAAAGCGGGCGCGATGTTCACGTACAGTTCGCCAGCAGCGTGCAGCACGCCATCGATGCTCAGGAGGTCGCGCACCGTGGCGTTGAGGCCGTCGCCGAGCTGGGTCCACTCGTTGCCCTCGATCTCGGCGACATGATTCAGGTTCGGGTTCGGATCCATGAAGAAGCCGGTGAAGGCACCGCCCGCCACAAGCACGCCGGCGCGGCTATCCAACGCGTGGATGTGGCCATTGAGGCCACTGCCCACAGGCTGCCAGTCGGCGCCATCCCAGCGCGCCACATGATGTGAGGCCCCCACGATGCCGGTCATGATCCCCGCCGCGTGAAGCTGGCCATTGTGCACATGGAGCGCGGTGACCTCCGAGTACTTGCTGGCGAAGACCGTCTGGAAGCTCCAGCCCGTCCCGTTCCACTTCGCCAGATCGGCGAGGCCGCTCAACGAACCGCCGCCCACGTAGATCTCGCCGTTGAATTCCACCGCGCAATTCACGATGCCCTGCAGGCCGCTGCCCAGCGCAACGAACGAGGTGCCGTTCCAGATCGCCACACGGTTGGCAGCGGTGCCGCCCACGTCGGTGAAGTCCCCGCCGATGAGCATGTGGCCGTTGGCGAGCTCTTCCATCACCGTCACGGTGCCGTTCGCGCCGCCACCGAAGGGCTGCCATGGCAGCGAAGGCGGGTAGCCCGGCTGGATCCAAGCCAGCTCCTCGGCGCTGAAGCCGTGATCGCCCGCCCATGCAGCGACGGATGCAGTGAAGCGCGGGTCGGCGATGATCTCGTGGACGTAGCCCGTGTTGAGCCCATCGCGGATGCGCAGGGCCAGCTGCTCGTGGCCACTCTCGATCATGAGCCAGCCCACGGCGCATGCCGTGCCATGCGGATCGATGAAGATCGGGTTGCGGAAAGCCATCACATGATTCTGCGGAAAGGCGCGCGCATCGGCATACTCCGCAAGGCGGCGGAGCAGATGCACGCGCTTCTCGCGCTGGGCGCCGCTCGCTTCAACGTCGCGCGAGAGCAAAGCCGCGCTCACGCGCCGCAAGTGCTCGCGGATGCGCGCGGGCTCGTCGGAGAAGACGGCCAACGCATGGCCCCCGGCAGGTGAAGGGTCCTGGAGGAGCCATTGCGAGTTCACCTCGAGCAAGTGCTGCTTCAATGGTGCCGCGCTGGTGGGCGGCAGCGCCGCGAAGGCACGAAGGGCGGCCAGCAACTGGAAGGCGAGCGTAAGCTGTCTCATGGTGTTCGGGTTCGCGGGTTGATGACAGGGAGCGGCCGCGCTGCGCTGCCTGAGGCGGTGATGGACGGTTACTTTTCGGCGCAACGCCATGACGAAGATCGCCATTGTCGGGCCCGAGTGCAGCGGCAAGACCACGCTCGCCGAAGCGCTCATGCTGCACGGGCGCGCCTGGTTCGTGAGCGAGGTGGCGCGTGAGTACCTCAGCGACATGGATCGGCCGTACGAAGAGCGTGACCTGCTGGAGATCGCGCGCGTTCAGGCCTCGAATGAGGACATGGTGGGCGCGGAATTCCATGGCGTGATGGCCTGCGACACGGACCTGATCACCATGCGCATCTGGAGCGAGGAGAAGTACGGGCGCTGCGATCCGTGGATCCTGAAGCAGAGCGAACAGCGGCATTACGACCTCTGGCTGCTCTGCGCGCCTGAAATGCCGTGGGTGCCTGACCCGCTGCGTGAGAACCCGAACGACCGTGACCGCTTGTTCCACCTGTACGAGGGTCTGCTGAAGTACCTGGAGAAGCCGTACCAGGTCATGCGCGGCCCACGCGAGCAGCGGCTGAAGGAGGCCATGAAGGCCATTTCCGCGCTGCGGAAGAAGGCCTGAGCAAGCATGGAGCGGTGGCCGGGCGCGCCTTGCCGAATCCCAGATCGACCGATGACCAGTTGGCGCCGCTGCTACTTTCGGCGCCGTGAGCATCGCGGTCAGGAACATCACCAAGAAGTACGGCGCGCAGAAAGCGCTCGATGGCGTCTCCTTCGAGATCGGCAAGAGCGAGGTGGTGGGCCTGTTGGGCCCCAACGGCGCTGGCAAGAGCACGCTGATGAAGATCCTCACCTGTTTCGTGCCGCCCACCGAGGGCGAGGCGGTGGTGTGCGGTTTCGACACGCGCGCGAAGAGCATGGAGGTGCGGCGCCGCGTAGGATACCTGCCGGAGCACAATCCGCTCTACCTGGACCTGTACGTGCGCGAGCACCTCGACTTCGTGGCCGGCGTGCATGGGCTGACCAACCGCGGCGTTCTCGTGCAGCGCATGATCGATCGCGTGGGCCTGGGGCCTGAGCAGCACAAGCGCGTGGGGCAGTTGAGCAAAGGCTATCGCCAGCGCGTGGGCCTGGCGCAGGCGCTGATCCACGACCCCGAAGTGCTGATCCTGGACGAGCCCACCAGTGGCCTGGACCCGAACCAGCTCGTTGACATCCGTGCGCTGATCAAGGAACTGGGCCGCGAGAAGACCGTGATGCTCAGCACGCACATCATGCAGGAAGTGGAGGCCATCTGCGACCGCGTGATCATCATCGATAAGGGGCGCATCGTGGCGGACGATACCGCGAAGTCATTGCGCTCGCGCCAGCATGAGCTGGAAGTGCTGGAGGTGGAATTCGACCGCTCGCCGGCCGCGAACGAGCTGCTCAACCTGCCCGGCGTGCGCCAGGCGAAGCGCAAGGACGGTGAACGATGGCTCATTGCCCATGATGCCGGCACGGATGCACGCCCAGCGATCTTCGAGTTCGCCGTGAAGCACGGCCTCAAGGTGCTGGGCATGCAGAAGAGCGAGCGCGGGCTGGAGGAAGTCTTCAAGGAGCTCACGGGGCACTGACCTTCAATTCGATCATCGCGGATCGTTTCCTTTGCGGCCCGCAAAACGCCGCACATGCCCTACCTCTTCACGTCAGAATCCGTCAGCGAAGGCCACCCCGATAAAGTGGCCGACCAGATCAGCGATGCCCTCATCGACCACTTCCTCGCCTTCGACCCGCAGAGCAAAGTGGCCTGCGAGACATTGGTGACCACGGGGCAAGTGGTGCTGGCCGGCGAGGTGAAGAGCTCCGCGTACCTCGATGTGCAGCAGATCGCTCGCGAGGTGATCGAGCGCATCGGCTACACCAAGAGCGAGTACATGTTCGAGGCGCATAGCTGCGGCGTGCTCAGCGCCATCCATGAGCAGAGCCCTGACATCAATCAGGGCGTTGTGCGCAAGAAACCCGAGGAGCAGGGCGCCGGCGACCAGGGCATGATGTTCGGCTACGCCTGCCGCGACAC
>CAZFBP010000180.1:6576-7008 GCA_964517255.1 uncultured Chryseobacterium sp. | reverse complement strand
CGCTGTTCTCAGCACCGCAGCCATCTTTGCCCGCCTTGATACCCCAGCGCCTCCTCCCCATCCTCGCCGTGGCCCTGCTGCTGGCCAGTTGCCGCAAGGACAAGCTCTTCACCGACGACCCGGTGACCCTGGAGTTCAGCCAGACCGAGGTGCTCTTCGATACCGTCTTCGCCCTTGAGCCGCCCATCGGCACCGTGACCAAGCGCTTCCGCGTGAAGAACCCCAGCTCGCAGGGTGTCCGGGTGGACATCGCCCTCGAAGGCGGCACGCCCTCCCCCTTCCGCATCAACGTCGATGGCGCAGCGGGCACAAGCTTCCAAGAGGTGGAGATCCTCGGTGGCGATAGCATCTATGTCTTCGTGGAGGCCAGTTTGGACCAGAGCGGTCAGAGGTCGCGGGTGATCGGTGGGGGGCGGGGGGCGGTGGTCAGCG
>CAZFBP010000180.1:0-6566 GCA_964517255.1 uncultured Chryseobacterium sp. | reverse complement strand
ATGAGGACCATATCTCCTTCATCACCAACGGCGCCGAGCAAAAGGTGAAGCTGGTGGCCTGGGGGCAGGATGCGCACTATTTCTATCCGGACGAATTCCCGGCGGGTCTTCCCGCGTACAGCATCATCGCTGGCAAAGGCGAATCAGGCAACGACACCTGCGAGACCGTGATCTGGCCGAATGACAAGCCCTACGTGATCTATGGCTACGGCGTGGTCGATTCATGCAGCACGCTGATCATCGAACCCGGCGTGCGCGTGCATGTGCATGGCGGCGGTGGCCTGTGGGTGTACCGCTGGGGCCGCTTGCACGCGGATGGCGAGCTGGACCAGCCCATCACCTTCCAAGGTGACCGCCTCGAATCGTTCTATGCCGACCTGCCCGGGCAATGGGACCGCATCTGGATCAACGATGGGCCGGCCGGCAACGACAACCTGCTGGAGAACGTGCTGATCAAGAATGCGCTGGTGGGCATCCAGTGCGAGACCTGGCCCGGGATCCCCGATGCCGAGACCAGCCAGGCGAAGCTGGTGCTCGAGAACGTGAGGGTCCACAACTGCAGCGCGGCGGGCATCCTCAGCCGCAACTACCGCATCGATGCCGCCAACCTGCTCGTTGCCGATTGCGGCCAGTACTGCGTGGCCCTCACTGGCGGCGGCCAGTACGACTTCCGGCACGCCACCATCGCCAACTTCTGGAGCTACGGCATCCGCAACACGCCGGCCTTCATCATGACCAACACCTACGGCGACATCACCGGCGCCTTGCAGGTGCGCGACATCCTCGCGAGTTCCTTCACCAACAGCATCATCCACGGCGCCAACACCAACGAGTTCAAGCTGGAGTTCAACGGCCTGGCCACGCCCGACATCGACTTCGACCACATCATGCTGAAGACGGACCAGAGCACGGCGAGCACCGACTTCTTCGATCAGGCAACCACTTACCGCAACCAGGCACACGGTTTCGTGAGCGTGCCCGACCGGAACTTCCATCTCAGTTCCTCCGCGTTCGCGCGCGGCAGGGCCGATCCCACCACCGGCCCGAACTCCGACCTCGACGGGGTCATTCGCGGCGATGACGGCCAGTACGACCTGGGCTGCTTCGAGTACGTGCCCTGATCACGCCAGCGCGCTGAGGAAGCGCAGCGTATCCACGCCATCAGCGTAATCGGCGAGGCCCGGATGCTGGGCCCGCCCGAACGGCACGCCCCCCTCGCTCCTTACCACGCATTGGATCCTCGGCGCGTGCGCGGTGAGGTGCTCCTCGGCCTCGCGGGGCGCATCGTAGCGCTGGTAGAAGAGCGTGGCCACGGGGCTGGCCAGCGCGGCGTCCTCCTTCATCAGCAGGAATCCGTTCTCCAGAAAGGGCACGCGGTCCAGCATCCAGAGCGCGCGCGTGTAGTCGTAGTTGTTGCCGTACTTCTTGTGATGCACGATGTCCTTCCACGGGAAGAAGGCGCCGAAGAGGCGGTCCAGGTCGAAATCGCGCGGCAGCAGCACCTGGCTCACGCTGCGGCAGCCCAGGCCGAAGTAGCGGAACACGTCCTCGCTGAGCGCGGCCAATTGCGCATCGGTCTCGGAGCCATCGAGCACCGCCACGCTCACCCGGCTCTTGCGCACGATGCGGGGCAGGTGGCCGAAGTAGTGCTCGAAGTAGCGCGCGGTGTTGTCGCTGCCGGTGGCAATCACCGCATCCACCTCGCCCAAGTTGCCCGTGGTGATGGCGAGACGCTCGGCCGTGCCGGGCAGGAAGTGATTGAGCACCATGACCAGCGCGGGGATCAGCTCCGGCTCCTGCGATGATGTCTTGATGCGCGCGTCGTGCCCGCTGAGGAAGACGCAGATCGCATCGTGCAGGCCCACCAACGGGATGTTGCCCGCGAGGATCAGGCCCACCGTGCGCTGACCCTGGCCCAGCTCGGGGCAGGCGGACATCCACGCGCCGATCGCCTCGGCGGTGAGCGCATCGCCCCATGCCTTGCACGCGAAGCGGACGTTCTCCTCGGTGCTCCAGCCGTTGAACTGATGCGCCCGCAGGATCGCGGCATTGAGCGCCGCGTACTCCCCCTCGCCCAAGCCGATCGCATGGCCCGGCCAGACAATCGAGTCGCCCAAGGCGCGCATCACCGCGCCCAGTTGCGCCAATGCCGCCGCTCGCGTCTTCAAACCTTCCATGCCATCGGGTTGATCGGGAAGTGGCAAAAGCGCCTTCTATCTTCGCCGCGCCAAAAGTATCCCGCACCGCCATGGCCATCATGATCACCGACGAATGCATCAACTGTGGTGCATGCGAACCCGAATGCCCCAACAACGCGATCTACGAGGGCGGGGCCGAATGGCGGCTGGCCGATGGCACCGCGCTCCACGGCCCGCAGACCACCCCCACGGGCAACACCTACGATGCCGATGAGGCCAACACGCCCAAGAGCGTGGACGTGTACTACATCGTGCCCGACAAGTGCACCGAATGCACCGGCTTCCACGATGAGCCGCAGTGCGCCGCCGTTTGCCCCGTGGATTGCTGCGTGGACGACCCCGACCACCGCGAGACCAAAGAGCAGCTGATGGCGAAGAAGGAATTCATGCATTTGTAGCGGGAAGTGGAGGGTTGGATGTGGCGGGGTTGGGGGTTGTAATTCGGGCAACCTGTTCGCATCGACGCCTCGGCCGGTAAAATACCTTGGCGCACCAACGGAGCCGCGCCGAGCGTTCCTCTCCCGCATGAGCCGATCGCTCGCCCTGATCCTCTTCCTCGCGGCCAGAATCTGCGCCGCGCAATCGGACCCGAAGGCCGAAGTGATCGCTCGCGCCAAGGAACTCGCGGCCACCGAGAGCCAGTTGGCACGTGAATCGGCCAGTGAGAGATTGAAGAGCGCCCTGCGTTCATTGCTCGAACAGCCCGCAGGCCTCACCATCGCGCTCGACGATCTGCCGCTGAGCCGCGTGGACGCCCTCGATGGCAGCTTCCGCCTCATCACGTGGAACGTCCCGCTCGACGACGGCAGCCATCGGTACGAAGGCTTCCTCCTGGCACGCTCCGGCAAGCTCACCACGCTCTTCGAGTTGCGCGACCAGACCGCATCCATCAGCAACCCGGAGCTCGCCGAGCTGGGCCCCGACCGCTGGTACGGCGCGCTCTACTACCAAGTGGTGCCGGTGAAGAAGGGCGGAAGGACCTGGTACACCCTGCTCGGCTGGAAAGGCCATAGCGCCACCGAGACGCGCAAGGTGATCGATGTGCTGAGTTTCCGCGGCGGCAAGCCTCGCTTCGGAGCGCCGCTCTTCGGCAGGGGAAAGCTGAAGGAGCATCGCAAGCTCTTCGCGTACTCCTTCCAATTGAGCATGATGCTGCATTACGATCAGGAGCAGGAGCGTATCGTGCTCGATCACCTCTCCCCCATGCGCGCCGACCTCGCGGGCAAGGGCGCGCTCATGGGCCCCGACATGAGCTTCGATGCCTTCGTGTGGGACAAGGGCCAATGGCGCTTCGAGCGCGACATCGACCTGCGCGACCCGAAGCGCGACGGCAAGCCGTTCAACGCGCCGCCGAAGGATGCGGCTTCCCCGCGCTGACGCATCCAGCACGGTGGAAAAACCGATACGGACGGCGCGAATGGCCCTGATACATTTGGCCGCCGAATCCCACGCCCCATGACCGTCGCCACGAAGAAGAAGACCCACAACTACAGCCCGGGGCCCTGCATCCTGCCGCAAGAGGTCTTCGAACAGGCCGCGCAGGCCGTGCTCGACTTCGAGGGCAGCGGCCTCAGCATCCTGGAGATCAGCCACCGCAGCAAGCCCTTCGAGGCCGTGATGGCCAAGGCGCAGGCACTGGTGAAGGAACTGCTCGGCGCACCAGAGCATTACCAAGTGGTCTTCCTCGGTGGTGGCGCCAGCATGGGCTTCCACATGGTGCCGCTCAATTACATGAAGCCCGGCGGCAAGAGCGCCTACGCCAATACCGGCGAGTGGGCCACGCGCGCCATCAAGGAGAGCAAGCTCGTGGGCGAAACGCTCGTGGTGGCCAGCAGCGAGGACAAGAATTTCAGCTGCATCCCCAAGGGCTTCGAGATCCCTGCGGATGCCGACTACTTCCACTTCACCAGCAACAACACCATCTTCGGAACGCAATGGAAGCAGTTCCCGAAGTCTCCCGTTCCGGTGGTGTGCGACATGAGCAGCGACATCTTCAGCCGTCCGGTGAAGGTGAGCGACTTCGCGCTGATCTATGGCGGCGCGCAGAAGAACATGGGGCCTGCGGGCGCCACGGTGTACCTCTTCGACCCCGAGCGCACCGGCAACACCGGCCGCAAGCTCAGCCCCATGCTCGACCTGAAGAACCACGGCAGCAAGGAGAGCATGTACAACACACCGCCGGTCTTCGCCGTGTACGTGAGCATGCTCACCCTGCAATGGATGAAGAAGATGGGCGGCGTGGCCGAGATCGAGAAGCGCAACAACGCCAAGGCGAAATTGCTGTACGACGCCGTGGATCGCCTGCCGATGTTCAAGGGCACCACCGCCGTGGAGGACCGCAGCCCCATGAACGCCACCTTCGTGATGAGCGACGCGGCGCTCGAGCCCGCCTTCGATGCGCTGTGGAAAGAAGCCGGCATCAGCGGCATCCGGGGGCACCGCAGCGTGGGCGGCTACCGCGCCAGCATGTACAACGCCCTGCCCATCGAGAGCGTGCAGGCCCTGGTGGATGTGATGGAGGAATTCGCACGGAGGAATGGTTGAAGCGATGAGGAATGTGGAATTGCGCGAATGCTGGAATGTGAGAACGCCTCATCCGGCTGGACCAGCGGAGGCCCTCGCGCCAGGTCATCCTCACATTTCCGCATTTCCACATGCTCTGCTCCGCACCGCATGAACCACGAAGCATCGCATAGAGCACTGTAAACCCGAAGAACGCCAACGCATCATGCGCATACACGCCAACGACGGCATCTCGGCCCAGGCCAGGGCCCGCCTTGAGGAAGAGGGCTTCACGGTCACCACCGACCACGTTCCGCAGGACCAGCTCGCGGGCTACATCAACAAGGACAAGGTGGAGGTGCTGCTGGTGCGCAGCGCCACGAAAGCGCGCCGCGACCTCATCGACGCCTGCCCCGGCATCAAGCTCATCGGCCGGGGCGGCGTGGGCCTCGACAACATCGACGTGGTGCACGCGCGCAGCAAGAACATCCCGGTGGTGAACACCCCGGCCTCAAGCAGCATCAGCGTGGCGGAGCTCGTCATCGCGCACCTCTTCAACCTGATGCGCTCGCTCCACAAGAGCAACCGGCGCATGCCAGGCGAAGGGAAGGCGAAGTTCAAGGAGCTGAAGAAGGAATACGAGAAAGGCCTCGAGCTGCGGGGCAAAACGCTTGGCATCGTCGGCTTCGGCCGCATCGGCCAGTGGACGGCGCGCTACGCCATGGGCTGCGGCATGAACGTCATTTACTCCGACAGCCATGCCACCGCTGACGCGCTGGATCTCACCATCGGCGGCGTGAACGTGCGGGTGCCCGTGAAGATGGTGCCCTTGGATGAGCTGCTCAAGCAGAGCGACGCCGTGAGCCTGCACGTGCCCGCGCAGAAGGATGGCCGCGCGGTGATCGGCAAGCGCGAGCTGGGCCTGATGAAGCCCGGCGCCGTGATCGTGAACACCGCGCGCGGCGGCAGCATCGATGAGGACGCGCTGCTCGATGCGGTCAAGGAGGGCCGCCTGCGCGGGGCTGCCCTCGACGTGTTCGTGAACGAGCCCGAGCCGCGCGAGGACCTGCTGGCGCAGCCCAACCTGAGCCTGAGCCCGCACATCGGCGCGGCAACGGCCGAAGCGCAGGGCCGCGTGGGCGATGAGCTCGTGGAGCGCATCATCGCCTGGCGCAGCGCCGCCACCGTGAGCTGATGATCGAATTGCGCCCCTTCCGCGCCTGGCGGCCGGCGCCGGAGATGGCGCACCGCGTGGGATCGCGCAGCTACGTCTCGTACACCGAGGAGGAACTCGCGCAGCGCCTCGCCGAGAACCCGCACAGCTTCCTGCACGTGCTGCGTCCGGATGATGCCAGTTCGGACAGGCTCTCGCGCGCCGAGCGCTTCCACCGCGTGCGCATGGCCTTCAAGCACTTCTGCGACAAGCGCGTGATGCTGCGCGAGGCAGAGCCGGTGCTCTACCTATACGAGCAATCGTCGCGCGGCAACACGTCACGCGGCATCGTCTGCGGCGTGAGCGCGCAGGCCTATCGCGATGGCCGCATCAAGGTGCACGAGCAGACGCTCACCGCCCGCGAGAACCTCTTCGCGGAATACCTCGGCGCCACAGGCATGAACGCAGAGCCTGTGCTGCTGGCCACGCCCGAAGGCGCTGCATGGGAAGCGCTCCTCGACCCCATGCTCAATCAACGGCCGGCATACGCGTTCCGCACCAACGATCAGGTGAGCCATCGCCTCTGGCCCATCAACGACCGCACGCTCGTCGAAAAGCTCCAACGTGCATTCGCCGTCGTCCCCGCGCTCTACATCGCCGACGGCCATCATCGCCTGGCCAGCAGCGCGCGCCTCGCGGAGCAGCAGGGCCTC
>CAZFBP010000179.1:0-7065 GCA_964517255.1 uncultured Chryseobacterium sp. | reverse complement strand
GGGCTCGAACCCGGGACCCCAACATTAAAAGTGTTGTGCTCTACCAACTGAGCTACCGAGTCCTCAGGCGCGCGTTCCAAGAAGGTCCCCGCGCCAAGGGGCGGCAAATGTAGAGATCGGGATCACTGCGGCAAATGCGCTAGTTCTCCTTCTTCTCGATGATCGGATGCCGCTCGAAAGGAGCGTTGCGGTCGAAGAGGTAACGGTAGGTGGCCAGCGTGCGATAGTTCACTGCGTCGAGGTTCTGGCACACCTTGATCATGCGCGGGTTGAAGTCTCCGATCCATGTGAGGATGGTGTCGCGGTAGAGTTCCCTGGCCACCACGGTCTTCTCCGCGAACACGATCAGCGCGCCCTCCAGGCCCTTGCCCTGCCAGGGCTTGGCCACGCCGAAGACGATGCCGGTCATGGTCTTCACGGTACCGCGCCACTTGTGCCAGAGGAACTTCAATTTACCCAGCCAGTTGAGGTCGCCGTTCACGTGGCGGAAGATCTCATTGAGCTCCGGAAGGCTGATGTACATGGCGATGGGACGGTCCTTGTGGCTGATGAAGATCAGCAGCCGCGGATCCATCACGGGCTTCATGGCCTTCACGATCTTCAGGGCGGCGGAGAGCTCCATCGGCTTGTGGTTCTCATGGTCCACCCACGCATCGTTGTACACGGTGCAGAAGTCGCTGGCGATCTGCGCCACGCTGCGTCCCACGCAATGGTACACGCGCATCTCCGGATCGCGGATGACCTGGTTGTACTTGCGGTGGAAGATGGGCTGGGCAGGCACCTCGGCGCTTCGCTTGAAGAAGAGCTGGTTGAACCAGACCCGGAAGCCGTAGCCCTCCAGCAGGTCCTTGTAGTACGGCGGGTTGTAGTTGGTGCCGTAGATCGGCGGATCGGTGAAATTCTCAATGAGCAGCCCCCAGAACTGGTTGCGGTCGCCCAGGTTGATCGGGCCGTCCATGGCTTCCATGCCGCGCGCCTTGAGCCAGTCGCGCGCTGCGTCGAGCAGCATGCGTGCGGCGGCGGAGTCGTTGATGCACTCGAAGAAGCCCATGCCGCCGGTGGGCTGTTTCTCCGTCCACGCGGTGCGCGGGTTGATGAAGGCGGCGATGCGGCCGATCGCGCGCCCGTCATCGGCATAGAGCACCCAGCGAATGGCCTCGGCGCGCTTGCCTTGCTCCTTGTCGGCCTTGAAGAGCTTGTTGCGCGCGGGGTCGAAGACCTTCTCGATGTCCTGCTTCAGGTGCGGGATCCAGTTGGCATCCTGGGCGTAGATGCTCCAAGGCAGGCGCATCCAATCGCGCAACGCGCGGCCTTCGTGGGCTTCGATCAGCTTCATCCGGCAGGCGCCGCGAATTCAGCGCGGGCGCGGCGGCGAAGATCCGTTGTTCCGGTCGTGGTTCCTTTGCGCCCCGTGGATTCATTTCGTGACCAGTCCGACCGGCCGCGTCCCATCTTCCTCATCGGGATGATGTGCTGCGGCAAGAGCACCGTGGGCAAGTTGCTGGCGGCGCGTCTGGGCCGCCATTTCGTGGACTTGGATCGCTTGATCGAGGCGCGCGTGGGGCCGATCCTGCCATTCGTGCAGCGTGAGGGCGAGGAGGCGTTCAGGGCCTTGGAGGCGCGCGTGCTGGAAGAAGCGGCATCGACAGGCGCAGCCGTGGTGGCCGCAGGCGGAGGCACGCCGATGGCGCCGACGAACCGCGCGCGCATGCTGGAAGCGGGAGCGGTGGTGTGGATCGATGTCCCGATTCAAGCTCTGATGCCGAGGATCGAGCGCGCTGGCGGCGATCGGCCCTTGCTCTTCGGCCTGCGCGGCATAGCCCTGCGCGGCAAGGTGGAGGAACTGCTCGCGGAGCGCGTGCCGAACTACTGCCTGGCGCATCATCGCATCGATGGTGACTGCGCCCCGGAAGAGGTGGTGGCGCGCATCATTGATGCGCTCTCCGCTCAGCGCAGGTGAACCGCGTCCTTCTTGCCGAACTCCACGCTGATATGCTCCTGCAAGGTGGTGCTGAGCGTGAGGCCAACGATGTCTGCGCGGATGGGGAAGAGGCGGTGGCGACGATCCACCAGCACCACGGTGGTGAGGCGCTTGGGCGATGCCTGCACCAGATGGCCAGCAGCGTGCATGAGGGTGCGGCCGCTCATGAGCACGTCGTCCACCAGCACCACCATGCGGTTGCGCAGCTCCTTCGCGTCAATGCTCAATTGAACGGGACGCTCCAGCGGCCTGTCCTTGTCCAAGGTTATTTCGGCCTGCTTCACCTTCAATGCGGAGAATTCCTCCAGCAGCGCGCCCAAGCGCTTGGCCAGCGTTGCGCCGCGCGGAGCCACGCCCACCAGCACCACCTCCTTCTCCTCGTGGTGCTCCTCGTGCAGTTGATGCGCTATTCGCCGCAGCTTCCGTTGCACTTGTTCGTGATCCAGCATCAAGGTGCGATCGCTCATGGTGGCAAAGTAATTCGCGCTCAGTCCAGGGGCACAGTGCGGGCATGGCTCGTGGGCCGGGCCGAGCGCGTGCTCAGGTGGACCTGGCTGCCCACGTACTTGATCAAGCGGTCGAGCAGGTCGGTGACCTCCGGCGTGATGGCCTTGAAGCGGATGCAGGACCGTCCGCACTCGAAGCGCAGGAGCTCGTGCTTGAAGGGCGCCAGCAGGTCGTAAACGATCACGTGGAAAGCCATGTGCGTTTTGTGGCTGGCGATGGCGAAGGCCGGCTTGCCCTCGATGTGGTAGGTGGGCATGCGGAAGTAGAAGTCCTCCGCCGCATCGGGCCACACATGCTTGATGTGGCTGCGCAGCGCGCCAAGCTGCTCGCGGCGATTGTTCTCGAGGGCCTCGAAATAGGCACGCACGTCGGGCGAGGCGCTCTTCATCTTGTTCGCGTTGCGGAGGCGGAAGGTCGGAAAGAAACGGATCGCTCGTTCAGCCGTGAGGATGAGCGCGGACAGGCGCATCCTTCACCGCCGAGAACCAAAGCTCGCGGCCGGCCCTCGGCGCGATCGAGTTCCGGCATGGTTCCATCTTCACGGAAGCGAGCATCCTGCTGAAGATCGGCATGTAGTCCTCGCGGCTTCCGCCGAAAGGCGGCTTATCGCTGTTCAGCGCGTCGTTGAAGAGCACGCCCACGAGCTTGCCGCCGGGCGCGAGGAGCGCATGCATCCGCTCAACGTATGGGCCGCGCAGCTCGGGATCGATCGCGCAGAAGAAGGTCTGCTCCAGGATCAGGTCGTATTGGCCTTCGTGCTTGAAGAAGTCGCCGACGATGCAATGCTCCCTTGGGAAATCCGGGCAGCGGGAAATCAGGTCGTTCAGCGGTGCATCCGTAAGGTCGATGACGAACACATGCTTGAATCCGAGACGGTGCGCGTACTCCGCTTCCCAAGCTCGGCCGCCGCCGGGGATCAGGATGCGCAGGTCCTTGTGGGTGAGCTGGTCGATGTACTCCTTGAGCGGAGTGGAGGGCGCGCCGAGGTCCCAGCCGGTCTCGCCGGTGGCGTAGCGCTGGTGCCAGAAGTCGTGGTCGAGGTTCATGCTCGTTGAATCAGCGTCGCCTTGGACCGATGGGCCTGGGCGCGTATTGCTCAAAGGGGAATCCGGTCCGCTCGGAGACGAGCCGCGCGATGGCCATGGCCTCCTCACGCGTATCGCAGGCCTTCAGCACCTGCTTGCGGCGATGCTTGGCGCTGAGAAGGACGGCGTCGTGGTTCACCTCCTGGAAGTCCTGTGATTGCTGCCCGCGCGAGAACATGGTGCTCGTGCGGCGCTGGCGCAGCACAGTCACGGCCGCGAACCCCGAGAGTGGCATCCAGTTGCCCCAGCGCAGGGCAAGGATGGAGGAATACTCGCGCATGCGCTTCCGGTCAATATCGATCTCCGTGCCCGTATTGAGCATCGACATGGCCAGGATGGGGAGCCCGATCACGGCGACGAGCAAGAGCAGCCCGACGATAAGGAACAGCGCGCGCATGAACGCCGGGTAGAGCGCCCCCTGCTCGAAGATGAGCGTGGATCGATCAGCGCTCATCGCTTCACCAGGCGCACCACGTTCTCCACGTGGTAGGTGTGCGGGAACATGTCAACGGGCTGCACGAAGTCGATCCGGTACTGATCCTTGAGGATGGCGAGGTCGCGGGCCTGCGTGGCAGGATTGCAGCTCACGTACACGATGCGCTGAGGCGCCAACTCGAGCAGTTGCCTCACCACGGGCTCGTCCATGCCGGCGCGCGGCGGATCGGTGATCACCACATCGGGCCGGCCATGCTCGCGCACGAGGTCGGCGCTCAAGGTCTTCTTCATGTCGCCAGCGGCGAAGCTCACGTTCAGAATGGCATTCAGCTCGGCGTTGATGCGCGCATCGGCCACGCTCTCCGGCACCAGCTCCACTCCGGTCACATGGTTCGCCGAACCAGCGAGGAAAAGCGAAATGCTTCCAGCGCCGCAGTACAGGTCGTACACGTTCTCGGCGCCGGTCAGCCCGGCCAGCTCGCGCACCAGCCTGTACATGCTGATGCATTGCTGCGGATTGGTCTGGAAGAAGGTCTTGGGGCCGATCCGGAAGTTCAGCGGCCTTCCAGCTGGTCCGTCAGGCAGTGCTTCCACGATGTGGTCGCGGCCGTGGAAGAGGTGGATATCGAGGTCGTGGATCGTATCGTTCCGCTTCGGGTTGATGGTCCACATCAGCGAGGTGAGCTGCGGGAAGCGCTGCAGCAATGCGGCCAGCAAGCGCTCGCGCGGATCAACATCCTCATGCCCGAACGACAGTAGCACCATGCACTCGCCTGTGAGCGTGGTGCGGATGAGCAGGTTGCGCAGGAAGCCTTGGTGCGCGCGCACATCGTAGTGAGAGAGGCCGTGCTCCCTGGCGTGCCGCCGCACGAAATTCCGGATGGCATCGCTCGGCGGGGGCTGCAAATGGCACTCGCCAATGTCGAGCACACGGTCGAAGCGCTGCGGGATGTGGAATCCCAAGGCGTTACGGTCCGTGGGTCCCGTGTTTGTCACTCCGGGCGAAGACCCGGAGTCCCTCAGGTCGTTCTCCTTCATCTCGTCCTTCGTGAACCACCGGTTGTTGCTGAAGGTGAATTCCAGCTTGTTGCGGTAGTGCGTGAGCGAGGGCGAGGGCAGGATGGGCGTGACCGCTGGCAGCTCCAGGCCGCCGAGCCTCTCCAGGTTGTCCACCACCTGTTGCTGCTTGTACTCGAGCTGCTTGGGGTAACTGAGGTCCTGCCACTTGCAGCCACCGCAGGTGCCGAAGTGTTTGCAGAAGGCCGGCATGCGGTGCGGCGATGGCTGCGCGATGCGGATCGCAAGGGTCTCAGCGTAGTTCTTCTTCTTCACCAGAACGCGGAGGTCGGCCACATCGCCGGGCACGGCGCCGGTCACGAAGACCACGAGGCCATCCACCTTCGCGACCGCCTTGCCATTGGCGCCAGCGCCCGTGACGGGCACGCTCTCCCAGATGATGGTCTCTTTCGGTTTGCGCTGTCGCATGAGGGCGCCAAAGATGAGCCGTCCCATCACGCCCACGCCCCGCTATTTTCGCGGCCCCATGATCCTGCCCATCCGCGCCTACGGAGATCCTGTGCTGAAGAAAGTGGCCGTTGATATCGAGCGCGGTCATCCCGGCCTGAAGCAGCTCATCGCCGATATGTACGAGACCATGTACGCAGCCAACGGCGTGGGCCTTGCGGCGCCGCAAGTGGGGCACAGCATCCGGCTCTTCATCGTGGATGCATCGCCCTTCGCCACCGATGACGAGGGCAAGCCCACCGAGGAGGCGCACCTGAAGGACTTCAAGAAAGTCTTCATCAATCCGTACATCGTGGAGGAGGACGGGGAGGAGTGGCCCTTCGAGGAGGGCTGTCTCAGCATTCCCGGCATCCGCGAGGAAGTGCGGCGCCAGCCGCGCATCGTGCTGCAGTACCAGGACGAGAAGTTCAAAGAGCATGAAGAGGCCTTCGAGGGCTTCGCCGCGCGCGTCATCCAGCATGAGCACGACCACCTCGACGGCGTGCTCTTCGTCGATCACCTCCCGGCGCTTCGCCGACGGCTCCTTCAGGGCAAATTGCGCGACCTCTCGCGCGGCAAGACCGAGGTCACCTATAAACTCCGCTTCACCCCGATCAAATGAGGACAACCATGCGCAATCTCGTCAGACTCGCTCCTTTCATGCTGCTCACAGCCTGCGGAGGCGATGCCGCTCCCGATGAGAAGATAGCCGAAGCCCGCACGCGCATCCGCGCCAAGGAGGATTCGCTCTTCGACCACCAGGCCTTCGATGCGCGCACGGCGCAAGGCATGATCGATGTGTACAAGGCATACGCCGCGGCCTACCCGCTGGACAGCATGGCCCCCGAGTACCTCTTCCGCGCCGCAGGCACGCACAAGAGCATGAACCAGCCGGACGAGGCGATCAAGCTGTACGACCGCATCGCCCAGAACTACCAGAGCTGGCGCCGCCGCGTGGATGTGCTCTACATGAAGGCGCTCACCCTCGATGACGACCTCGAACAGGATGGAGAGGCGCAGGTCATCTACAACCAGGTCATCAACGAGTACCCCGAGCATCCCTTCGCGCGCGATGCCAAGGCCATGATCGAGAACCTCGGCCTCAGTGATGAGGAGATCATCGCGAAGTTCAAGGCCCTGAACGAGGGGCAGGCCGAGACCACAGGGGACTGATCAAGCGAGCGCGCCCTGGAACGCAGGTGCCAAGCGAATCTGCCCACGAGCCAAAATGCCGATGGGCCTGCCGGTGAAGCGTTGGCCGATGAATGGCGTGTTGTGCGATCGGCTCGGCAGGTCGGCCTCCGTGCAGATCCATGAGGCATCGGGGGCGAAGAGCGTGATCTCCGCAGGCGCGCCTGTCGCGATGTGCGCCGCAGGCATGCCGAACACCGCGCGCGGCCCCGAGGTGAAGCGCTCCACGATGCGGCGCAGCGACACGGATCCCTTCATGGCGGTGCACGCGGTGGCGAAAGCAGTCTCGAGGCCGATGATGCCGAACGCGGCCTGGCCCAGTTCCACCACTTTATGCTCGCGGTCCTCCGGACGGTGATCGCT
>CAZFBP010000178.1:0-7079 GCA_964517255.1 uncultured Chryseobacterium sp. | reverse complement strand
GGATGAGGACACGGATCTGCCCGGCGCGCAAGCCAGCGGCGGGACCATCACCTGCGGCAACGAGTGCGTGATGCTGCAAGGCAGCGGCAACGGCAGCTTCTCGTGGAGCGGCCCTGGCAACTTCACCAGCAATGAGCAGAACCCCACCGTGTGCGCCCCCGGCACTTACACGCTGACCGTCACCGGCGCCAACGGATGCACCAGCACCGACAACGCTGAGGTGGGGCTCGATACGGATGCGCCGCAGGCGAATCTCTCAAGCACGCTCATTGGCTGCGAAGGTGAACCGGCGCTTGTGAGCTACACGAGTACGAGCAGCATCATCCTGGCCGAGTGGCACAACGCGGACGGCTTGGTCGGCACCGGTGCTTCGATTTTGACCAACACGCCAGGCACCTACACGCTCTTCCTCACGGGAACGAATGGTTGCACCAACGAGTACTCGATCCAAGTGACGCAGAACACCGACTGCGACAAGGACTGCAGCCCGCTGATCGTGGAATGCCCGGGCGACATCACCGTGGATTGCGCCGCGGACTTCTCCCCCTTCGGCCTCGGTGGGCTGCCGATCTTCTACAAGGAGGATGGCGATTGCCCGGTCGTGGCAGAGGCCAGCTGGAATGACCTGCTGCTGAGCGCCTGCCCCTACGTGATCCGCCGCACCTGGTGGGCGCTGGGAAGCGACGGCAGCTACGAGACCTGCATCCAGATGATCACCGTGATCGATGAGGTGGCCCCTGTCTTCTACAACGTTCCCGAGGACCTGAGCCTCGCTTGCGACGCCGACATGGATGCGGTCTCCGTTCCCAACGTGACGGCTTACGACGAGTGCACGAAGCTCGACGTGGAGGTGATGCACACCATGACGCAGGTAGCGGGCAACTGTCCCGGGAATTACCTGATCGTGCACACGTGGACCGCGGAGGACCAGTGCGGCAATGTGGGCACTGCGACCTGGACGATCACCATCTTCGACAATCAGCCGCCGGTGATCGACTGCGAGCTTGAGGACCTCAACGTGAAGTGCTTCAAGGTCCCGGAACCCGTCGCTTGCTCCGCTTGGGACAATTGCTCCGGTCAGGTGGAAGTGACCCTCAGCGAAGAGACGAGCGATATGGACAAGGACGGCAAGTACGTCATCACCCGCACCTACACGGCCGATGACGGCTGCGGGAACATGACCACCGCGACCCAACTCATCACCGTCTGGTGCGAGAAGAAGGAAGACGGTAAAACGGATCCTGATGGCGGCAAGATCCTCGCGACGGCGTGGCCCAACCCCTTCCGCCATGAGAGCACCATCTCCGTGACTTCCAACGCCAGCGGGGAGGCGCAGGTGATCGTGACGGACATGCAAGGCCGGGTGGTGGCTGAACTATTCAACGGCCATCTGGAGGCAGGAGCACCGCTGCCCTTGGTCTTCCGTCCTGCCGAGCGCACCGGCGGCGCATACATCTACCGCGTGCGGATGAATGGCGAAGAGACCATTGGGCGAATCATGGCCCAGCCGTGAGGAACTTCTGATACCATCGAACGCGAGGCCCCGGCGAATGCCGGGGCCTCGCTCGTTCAAGCCTACAGACATCAACGCATGCCGCATCACACTCCTCCGACCGCGATGCCGCGCCGCCTTCGCACCTTCGCAGCATGGACCCGCGCGCCGAAGCCTTCCTCCGCTTGCTGAAGATCATGGACGAATTGCGCGAGCAATGCCCATGGGACAGGAAGCAGACCTTGGAGACCCTGCGGCCGCTCACCATCGAGGAGACCTATGAACTGGGCGATGCCATCTTGGAGAATGACCTCGATGGCGTGAAGAAGGAGCTGGGCGACCTGATCCTGCACATCGCCTTCTATGCGCGCATCGGCAAGGAGAAGGAAGCCTTCGACATCACCGACGTGATCAACGGCATCTGCGCGAAGCTGATCCGCCGCCATCCGCACATCTACGGCGATGTGAAGGTGAAGGACGAAGAAGAGGTGAAGGCGAATTGGGAGCGCATCAAGCTGCAGGAGAAAGCGGAGGAATCCAGCCGTAGCATCGACCCATTGGGTCGAGGTACGGAACCACAGCCTAGCGTATTGGAAGGCGTGCCCAAGGCACTGCCCAGCCTGGTGAAGGCCATACGCATACAGGACAAGGCACGCGGCGTGGGTTTCGATTGGGAGCGCAAGGAGCAGGTGTGGGAGAAGGTGCATGAGGAGCTGCGCGAGCTGAAGGCCGAAGTGGATGCGGGCACTAGCAAGCAGGCAGACGAGGTAGGTGATGTGCTCTTCAGCGTGGTGAACTACGCGCGTTTCCTCGGTGTTGACCCCGACGAGGCGCTGGAGCGCACCAACCGCAAATTCATCAAGCGCTTCCGGTACCTGGAGCGCGAGAGCCGAAAGGATGGCAAGCAGATGGGCAAGATGAGCCTTGCGGAGATGGACGCGTATTGGGAAAAGGCTAAAGCGCTGTGATCATGCTGGAGCCCATGCGCCCATTGCTCCTGAGCGCAATGCTCGGCCTGCTCCAGGCCATGCGGCAAGCGGAGCAGAACGACGCCGACCGCCAAACCGTGCGTTGGGTGCTGCGCATGCCACTGGATTCGCCCCTGTCGCATCCGGAGCGATGCTGGTTCTGGGGCAAGAGCCCATTGTCGAGCTGAAGCGCCACGATCGAGAGCGCCGCCTATATTGGCGGGGCCATACCCAAACCCCTCGTCATGAAGCAACTCTCCGCTCTCCTCTTCGCCCTTTCGTTCTGCGCGCCGCTCTTCGCCGCGCAAGGAGGCCCCGATGCCTACGGCTACCTCTGGAAGGACAGCAACGAACCGGACGGCCCCGTGTTCAGCTGGATCGACATCACCACCACCGGCACCATGGTGATGGGCATGGGCGATGACAACGTGGTGGGCCCCATCGTGATGGCCACCGACATGCCCTTCTACTGGTACGCCCGCAAGAACATCTGGATCGGGAGCAACGGCTACGTGGCCTTCAACGGCGGCAACATCGCCTCACCCTTCCCGCTGATCCCCACCAGCGGTGGAGTGAACGACTACATCGCGGGCATGGCCAGCGACCTGAATTTCCTCGGCACGAACAATCCCGGCAGGTGCTATTACATGGATTACGGCGACTCCACGATCATCTCATGGATCGATGTGCCCTTCTGGTCGCCCACGGCGCCCACGTACACCGGCAGCAACACCTTCCAGATCATCCTCAATAAGCTCGACAGCACCATCACCGTGCAGTACCTCACGCAGATGGGCCTCACCCAGAACACCGACCTGAAGCTCGGCATCGAGAGCGTGGCCGGCAGCATCGGCCTGCAGCACAGCTCGAACCTGTACCCTGTTACGGGCATCGCAATCCGCTACTACATGCCACCCAGCAGCACCTTGAGCATCCTCGACGCCACGCCGGCCTGGAACGGCAACACCACCACCGGTGGGATCTTCCGCTCGCGCAACGGTGCGCTCTACCAGATGCTGGCCAACGTGGCCAACATCGGCAACACGGCCACGGGCGCATTCGACTTCACTGGGTCGCTGCTCAACGCTGGCGGAGCCACCGTGATCACCGCTACCGAGCCCATCGCCAACATCGATCCAGGCCTTGACCAGACCGTGGTCTTCCCCCCCACATGGACGCCGAGCCCGGTGGGCACTTACCGTTTCCAGACGACTGTTTCGGGCCTCACCGGTGAGCTGGTGACCATCAACAACCAGAACGTGCAGGAGATCGTGGTGGTGGACACCACCCTGGCCACCCAGGACCTGCGCTTCCACGGCACAGTTGACAACGGCGTGGGCATCTCGTGGAACGGCGGCAATGGCGGCGTGGGCATGTACTTCGAGCCGCCTTACTATCCCGCTTACGCCACGCACACCACGGTGCGCATCGTTAACAACACCGGGCTGGTGGGATACACCATGAAAGTTTACGACGACGACGCTCCCGGCGGGCTTCCCGGCACCCTGCTCGATTCCGTGTACATCAGCCCGGCCCAGGCCGTGGCCGGCGATCAGGTGATTCCCCTCAGCGCGCCCATCACGATCAGTAGCGGCGGCGTGTACGTGCAGTGGTACATGCTGGGCGCCAACATCAGCATCGCCGTCGATGCCAATCCGCCGTTCTCCTTGCGCAGCTACGAGGTGATCGATGGCGTGTGGGCCGAGTACCGCGACCGCACCATCCAGGACTTCTTCATCGGCCTGCGCCTAGCGCAAGCCCCGGTGAACGATGTGGGCTGTACCGGCTTCTTCGGCCTCGCCGATGGGCAGGCCGTGGGAAGCCAGGTGCCGGTGCGTGCCTGGGTGCACAACTTCGGCAACCAGCCGGCCAGTGCTTTCAATGTGAGCTACCGCTTCGGGCAAGGGAACGTGGTGACGCAAGCCTATAACGGCCCTGTGCTCAATCCGGGCCAGCAGCAGCTCTTCACCTTCAGCAGCTATTACGCGCCCAGCGCCGACGCCACCGACTTCCTCTGCGCATGGACCGCCATGCCGGGCGATGACCTGGCCTCCAACGACACCGCTTGCGTGTTGCTGAACACCTATGTGGGCATCGATGAAGCCGCCTTGGCGCAGGTGCGACTGGCCCCGGTGCCCGCCGACGACGCGTTGCGCGTGGAGGGCCTGCCGCCAGGATCGGTTGATGCGCGCATTTCGGACGCGGCAGGGCGCATCGTGCGCGCGATCAACGTGCAGGGCGGCGCACCCGTCGTGCTGGCCACCGATGACCTGATGGCCGGTGCGTACATGCTTCTGCTTCAAGGCAACGGAGGTTTCACGGCGAGACGCTTCGTCGTGCGGCACTGAACAATTCGCCGCGCCCGAACGCTTTGCGGTACGCGATCGCCTGCGCCAGCTTTACTTCACACCCGTTGTCATGAATGCACGAAGTCGTCGCGCATCCTTCGCCGAAACTGCATCATCAACGCCTATCTGAACCCAACACCCGCAACGGAACATGGAACGCGACCAGCAGGTCTTCGACCTCATCGACAAGGAACGGTGGCGCCAGACGGTTGGCCTGGAGCTCATCGCCAGCGAGAACTACGTGAGCGATCAGGTGCTGGAGGCGCTGGGCAGCGTGCTCACCAACAAGTACGCTGAAGGGCTTCCCGGCAAGCGCTACTACGGGGGCTGCGAATTCGTGGACGAAGTGGAGAACCTCGCGATCACGCGCGTCAAGCGGCTCTTCGGCGCGGCCTGGGCCAACGTGCAGCCCCACAGCGGCGCGCAGGCCAACGCAGCCGTGATGCTGGCCTGCCTCAAGCCCGGCGATACGATCCTCGGATTCGACCTGAGCCATGGCGGCCACCTCACGCACGGCAGCCCGGTGAACTTCAGCGGCAAGCTCTACCGCCCCACATTCTACGGTGTGGAACGAACCACCGGCCGGGTGGACATGAACACGGTGCGCCAAGCAGCGCTCCGTGAGCGACCGAAGTTGATCATCTGCGGCGCCAGCGCTTACAGCCGCGATTGGGACTATGCCGCATTCCGTGCCATTGCTGATGAGGTCGGCGCCATCCTCATGGCCGATGTGAGCCACCCGGCAGGCCTGATCGCCGGCAAGCACCTCAACGACCCTCTGCCCCATTGCCATGTGGTGACTACCACCACGCACAAGACCCTGCGCGGCCCGCGCGGCGGATTGATCATGATGGGCCGCGACTTCGAGAACCCTTGGGGCCTGAAGACGCCCAAGGGCGAACCGCGCATGATGAGCGCCGTGCTCGATGGCGCCGTGTTCCCCGGAACGCAGGGCGGCCCGTTGGAGCATGTGATCGCGGCCAAGGCCGTGGCCTTCAGCGAGGCGCTCTCACCTGACTTCGCCATTTATGGCCGGCAGGTGATCGCCAACGCTGACGCCATGGCGCAGGCCTTTGTTGACAAGGGCTACCACATCGTGAGCGGCGGGACTGACAACCATTGCATGCTCATCGACCTGCGCAACAAGGGCATCACGGGAAAAGCGGCCGAGGCGCTGCTGGGCCTGGCGCACATCACGGTGAACAAGAACATGGTGCCCTTCGACGACAAGAGCCCCTTCCTCACCAGCGGCATCCGGATCGGCACGGCCGCCATAACCACGCGCGGCCTTGTTGAAGGGGATTGCAAGAAGATGGTGGAGCTGATCGATACCGCCTTGCGGAGCAACGGCGATGCGGGCGAGCTGGACCGCGTGAAGTTCCAAGTGGGCGGCATGATGCGCCTGAAGCCCTTGTATGGCTGGACAGTAACGAGCTAGATGATCCGCGCTTCAGTCCTCCTGCACTTCATTTCGAGCGCACTCCTCTCTCCCGCCCAGGACCGTGGCTCATTCTTCGCCTACTGGGGGTACAACCGCGCCTGGTACAGCTGGAGCGACATCCATCTGAGCGGCCCGGATTACGACTTCACCCTGCGCCATGTGCGCGCGAACGATAGGCCCACCGCCTTCGATGCAGGCGTGTACTTCGATCCGACGACCATCTGGATCCCGCAGTACAACTACCGCCTCGGCTACCGCTTCCACGAGCGCTGGAGCCTTTCGCTGGGCATGGACCACATGAAGTACGTGATGCGCGGCGGCCAGACCGTGCGCATGGATGGATACGTGGACGGCTCGCGCAGCTTGCAGTACACCACGAGCGAGGGATCGCGAGAGGTCCGGCTCACAGAGGACTTCCTGATGTTCGAGCACACCGATGGGCTCAACCTCCTGAGCATCGATGCGGACCACTGGGACCTGCTCTGGCACGTCGGCGACGGCCGGCTGAGGCTCTCGCTCTACGAGGGCCTGCACGCCGGGCCGGTGATCCCGCGCAGCGATGTGCGCCTCTTCGGCGAAGGGCTGAACAACCGGTTCAACATCGCTGGCTACGGCGTGGGCGCGCAACTGGGCCTGCACGTCGGTTTCCTGAAGCACTTCTTCCTGCGCAACACGCTGCGCGCAGGCCTCATCGACCTTCCCAAGGTGCTCACCACCGGGCGCGACAGCGACCACGCGAGCCATCGCTTCTGGTTCGTGCAGCACAACGTGGTGGTGGGCGGCCAGTTCCGGCTGTGGAAACAGCGTTCAGCCAGTCGTTGAGCGGCGCA
>CAZFBP010000177.1:0-7082 GCA_964517255.1 uncultured Chryseobacterium sp. | reverse complement strand
GCGCAAAGCACCGAATTCATCCAGAACTTCACCCACTCAGAATTCAACAGACCCATTCTTGTCATGGCAGCGATCGAATCATTCGGCTAGATTTGGCTCGACGGCATTCGATCGGTCGTGATCAATGCCACGCATCACCAACAGCCACTAACCAACACCTGAAGCCATGTCAGACTTCGCAGTGCGTGTAAGAAGGCCCGAGGACCTCGGGGCCGAGCCCAATTTCATCTACGTGATCACCCGGCCCGACACCGCCCATCTGGGCACCGTGACCTTCCACGGCGTGGATCTGACCGTTGAGTACACCACCGGCGCAGCGCAGCAGACCACCGAGGACGAGATCGACTCGGG
Organism: uncultured Chryseobacterium sp.; assembly: GCA_964517255.1. GTDB lineage: Bacteria > Bacteroidota > Bacteroidia > Flavobacteriales_F > PHOS-HE28 > PHOS-HE28. The sequence goes on along the minus strand of CAZFBP010000177.1, from coordinate 6,731 downwards.
CATCAAGGTGGCCACGCACACCGGTACCACGGAAGTGACCATCGAGGTGGAGTTGGATGGCAAGCCCAGGAGGCCGCGGCTGGTTGCGATAATCGTGGGCTCTGGTGGTTAGTGAGTTCGGCAGGGAGGTTTTCACCATGGCGGCCTAGTGCTCAATACGACCCATGCGGATTACCTGCGTGGCCCTCTGGCTCACGATCGCAATTCCATCGGCAGCGCAATCGGCTCAGGCAGAAGTTGACATCCGGAAAGAACTGGAATCGCTGCGCAATGCCAGCGCGCGCGGCGATGTCGGAGCTTTGGTCACGCAATCGGAGCGGCTGACCGCCTCAGCCGAGCCTGGGCTGCGCGACGCGGGCTTATTGGCCGCTGCCATCGCGAGCTTTCGGCGTGATGATGTGCTTCGTTGCGCGCGCCTGACCGACAGCCTCCTTCAGCGCGAACGTGTCGATCCGCGGACCCGGTCCATCGGCCTGCGTTTCCGCGCCATGGCCAGCATGCACTACGGGGCGTTCGATGATGCGCTGATCGAAGCGCGCGCGGCCTTCGCGGCAGTTGATTCCGTGGCTTCAGGCATCGATGCGGCGGATGCGCTGGTGATCCTGGCCGAGGCACACATCAAAGGGAACGACTTTCAATCGGCGCTCGAAGCGATTGACAGGGCCGAGCGCATCGCCCGTGAAGTGGGCTATGAACGCGCGCAAGGCACAGTGGCCGTGGTCACGGGCAGCATGCGCTTCAGGCAGCGCCGTTACGACGAAGCGGAGGCGCAATTCCGTAGCGCGCTCGCCGTGGCCGCTCGGGGGGGGTACGACGTGCTCGCAGCGAACGCGGCTGCCAACCTTGGTGCAATTACCAACATGACTGGCCGCTACGCCGAAGCGATACAGCTCTACGACAGCCTACTGCTCTCCTTGGGCAATGAAAAGCCGCGATTGCGCGCGATCATCCTCACGAACAAAGGGATGGCGCATGCCAGCCTGCGTGATGCAAAGAGGGCAACACGGTGCTACCAGCGCGCCTTGGCCATAGCGGATAGCATGGGCGATGGCCCGGAGAAGCTCGATCCGCTCCGCATGCTGGCCAACGACGATTGGGAGGCCGGGAGAAGGCCCCAGGCCATGGCCGCCATGCGCGAGGCGCTGGACCTGGCCAAGCGCTTCGCCGCGCAGGATGCCGCGGCGGCAATCCTCTACCAGCTCTGCGCCTGGAGCGCGGCATCGGGCGATGGCGACAAGGCCGAGTCCTACCTGGATGAGTACGTCACCCTTACGGATAGCATCAACGAGGCGCGCTTCAATGAGCGCATCGCCTACGCCGAGGTGCGCTACGATACCGAGCGCAAGGAGCGCATGATCGAGCAGCAGCGCCAGGCCTTGCTCCTGGCCGAGGCCGAGGACCGGCGCAAGGCGCTGCAGCGGAACCTGTCCTTGGCCCTTTCAGGTCTCTTCCTTCTGGCCTTGGGCCTGGTGTGGCGCAGCCTGCGGGAGCGCAAGCGGCTCGCGGCCAAAGAGCATGAGCTGCACCTGAAGCAGGTGGACAAGATCCTGCTGGAGCAGGAGGCCGGGCGCGCCACCGCGCTGATCGAGAGCCTTGACCGCGAGCGGCTCCGCGTGGCCAAGGACCTGCACGACCGGATGGGCGGCATGATGAGCACGATCAAGCTGCGGTTGGAGGCCCTGGAGTCGCATCATCCGGGCCTCGATGGGTCAGAGCGGTTCCACGAAGTGCTGCGGCAGATCGATGAGGTCGCGAGCGAGGTGCGGGGCATCAGCCACGACATGCGGGAGGGCAAGCTCGACAGCGGCCTGCTCCGTGCCCTGCAGGAACTGCGCGATGCCGTGGAGTCGAGCGGCCGGCTGCGCATGGTCCTGAGCGCCACGGGCCTCGAGGGGCAGCTGCCCCGGCCCGTGGAGGTGGCGGCGTACCGCATCGTGCAGCAGCTCGTGGCCAACGCGCTCAAGCACGCGCGCGCCAAGCGCATCGACGTCGCGGTGGAGCGCGGCATCGACAGCCTCACCATCGCCGTGAGCGATGATGGCATCGGCTTCGACCTCGAGGCGGCGAGCAAGGGCCTTGGGCTGGACAACGTGGCCGAGCGCGCCGCGTCGGTGCGCGGGCGCGCGAGCTTCGAGAGCGCGAAGGGCAAGGGCACCCGCGTGGAGGTGATGCTTCCTGTGCCGGAGCGCGCCTGAGGCCGCGGGCCTACCTTCGCCAACCCTTCCAAACGCCCGGCGATCATGCGCACCATCCAGTTCCGCGAGGCCCTCAACGAGGCGATGTCCGAAGAGATGCGCCGCGACCCCAGCGTCTTCCTCATGGGCGAGGAGGTGGCCGAGTACGATGGCGCCTACAAGGTGAGCAAGGGCATGCTGGCGGAGTTCGGGCCGAAGCGCGTGATCGATACGCCCATCGCCGAGCTGGGCTTCACCGCCATCGGCGTGGGCGCGGCCATGAACGGCCTGCGCCCCATCGTGGAATTCATGACCTGGAACTTCGCCGTGCTGGCGAGCGACCAGATCATCAACCACGCGGCCAAGATGCTGCAGATGAGCGGCGGGCAGTTCCACGTGCCCATCGTGTTCCGCGGCGGCAACGGCAGCGCGGGCCAGCTGGCCGCCACCCACAGCCAGAGCTTCGAGGCCATGTACGCCAACGTGCCCGGCCTCAAGGTGATCGCGCCCAGCGACCCCTACAGCGCCAAAGGCCTACTGAAAGCAGCCATCCGCGACGACGACCCCGTGCTCTTCATGGAGAGCGAGCGCATGTACGGCGACAAGGGCGAGGTGCCCGATGGCGAGTACCTGCTGCCCATCGGCAAGGCCGCCATCGCGCGTGAGGGACGGGATGTGACCATCGTCTCCTTCGGGAAGATGATGAAGGTGGCGCTGGGTGCAGCCGACGAGCTCAAGAAGGAAGGCATCGATGCGGAGGTGATCGACCTGCGCACCATCCGTCCGATGGATCACGGGACCATCATCCGAAGCGTGATGAAGACGAGCCGCATCGTGGTGGTGGATGAGAACTGGCCCTTCGCCAGCGTGGCCAGCGAGATCGCGTACCGCGTGCAGAAGGACGCCTTCGACTTCCTCGATGCGCCCGTGCTGCGCATCAATCAGGCAGACACGCCTTTGCCCTTCGCCCCCAACCTCATCGATGAGTCGCTGCCCAGTGTGGCCAAGGTGGCGCGGGCAGTGAAGGAGTGCATGTACTTGGTGAAGTGACGTTGATCGTTCGCAGTTGATCGGCCGCGGTGCCGGTGCGCATCGATCGCTGCGCGGCAGGACATCTTCTTTTCACGGTCCGGAAACGGATCGCTAGCGAAGTGCTAATGATTCGGGAACATGGGCGCGGCCGGCTCCGGGCACCTTCGCGGCCCGGTCCTCCGCATGCGCAGTCGGCTTTTCTCCTTCACGTTCATGACCCTCGCAGGTCTTGTCGCTCAGGCGCAAGGCACCGTGCGCGGGAAGGTCACTGACAAGGCCGGCGAGACCTTGATCGGAGCCGCCGTCGTCCTGAAGAGCGATCCATCGAAGGGCGTCACCACCGATCTCGATGGACGCTTTTCCTTAGCGCTGGACACCCCAGGACCGCATGTGCTGGAGGCGCGTTACGTCGGTTACGAGAGCAAGGAGGTGACGGTGAGCCCGAAGGGGGGAGAGGTCCTTGTGGTGAACATCGTCCTGGGTGAGAGCGCGGTGGCCCTGGACGGCGTGGAGATCGAGGCGAAGGCCACGCGGACGAACGACACCTACCTCGACCGCATGAAGGTCAACTCGGCCGCGAGCGTCGATTTCATATCAGGTGATGCCATGCTGAAGACCGGTGATGGCGATGCGAACGCGGCCGTGAAGCGCGTGACCGGCGTGAGCACGGCCGGCGCCTTCGTCACCGTGCGCGGATTGGCCGATCGGTACATCGTCACCACCATCAACGGCAGCCGGGTGCCCACGCTCGACCCGCTGACCAACAACCTGCGCCTCGACATCTTCCCGACGGGCCTGTTGGACAACATCGTGATCACGAAGACCGCCACGCCCGAGCTGCCCGGCGATTGGTCCGGCGCGATGATCTCGCTCAACACGAGCGATTATCCGGAGCGCCTGCGCGTGGGCGTGAGCAGTTCCTTCGGCTACAATCCGAATTCCACCTTCCAGACCGTCGTCGGCGCCGCAAGGAGCAGCACGGACTGGTTGGGCCATGACGATGGGATGCGGGCCATACCCGATGGAGTCTCGCCCGATGTGGAGCAGTACCCGCGCTTCCAGGAGCCTGACCTGTACCAACAGTTGAGCCTGCTCGGACTGGGCTCTACCATGAACGGCTACGGCATCTCCTCCTCGACCCCAGGTTTCCAGAGCACGAACATGGGCTCCTCCTACACCTTGCAGCACGTGATGCTCACCGAGCTCGGCCTGCTCTCGCCTGGCCTGCTCTACAATTCGGTAGCCGTGGCCGATGCCGTGGCGAGCTATAACGGCACGTACAACCTCGCTTACTTCTCCCCGACGCTCAATGGCCGACTCGCCGAGCTCAATCGGAAGTGGGACAACTCGAATTGGCGCGTGAAGGACGCGCAAGGCGCCCCGAACCTCAATCAGTCCATCAGCATCGGCAACTCGGTCGATCTGTTCAAGAAATCGAAGAACCCGAAGACCCTCGGCTTCCTTCTCGGATTCCGCTACGCCTCAGAGACCGAGTACGACGGCGCTTCGACGTTGGAGCGCACGGGCCAGGAGCGCAGCGACGAGCGCCCCGGTTTCTTCTATGATTTCCGAGGCGACCAGCGGATCAGCACGATGAGCAACGGTTGGAACGCGCTGGCCAGCCTCAGCTTCAAGTTGAACCGGAACAACACCTTGTCCTTCCTGGTGATGCCCAATGTGCTGGGGCAGAGCAACGCGCGCTACATGGTCTTCCTGAAGCCCAGCGTCAGCGGCGAGACTTTCGTCGCGGAGGACCAGTACTATGAAGAGCGTGAACTCTGGCTCTACCAGTTCGGATCCAAGCATTTCATGCCCTCGATCAGGATGAAGGTGCAAACGGACCTTTCCTGGTCCGATGGATCGCGGAACATCCTCGACTTGAAGACGGTCCAGTACATCCTGCCGGCTGAAGGCGGGGACCTGAATCAAGTGGACGGCGCGCTCGGGCAACCGTCCCGGATCTTCCGGTTCCTGAACGAGTCCCTGCTGGATGCGCGACTGGCCTTCGAGTTGCCGCTCAGCTCCGATCTCCGCAAGACCCATGCGTTGCGATTCGGTGGCGCGTACCGTGAGAACACGCGTACCAACTCCCAGGCTTTCTTCACCGTGCTGCGCGCGCCCGGGCCAACCCAGTGGCAGGATCCAGGTCGCTTCGAGATGCAGTCCAACGGCGCTTTCCTTTCGCTGTACTCGCCGTTCGGCACCTTCAAGGACAACGACATCGGCATCAGCCGGGTCATGGCCGGTTTCGCCATGGTCGATTATGGACTGACGAGCAGGCTGCGGATGGTGGGCGGCGTCCGCGCCGAGCGCACCGACCTGCTCACCGACATCAAACGATTCTACGACCAGGACCTCGCGGCTGGCGATCCCACGCGTGGCACCGTGGGCAATCAGGCCATCGGCGGGGCTTCAGGCACCAACCCCAAGCCGGCCAACGCCGGCGTGATCGACCAGTGGGACATCCTGCCCAGCGTGAACCTCATCTTCAAGCTGAAGGACGATGAGCAAGCGCCCTCGAACCTGCGGGTGAATTACTTCCGCTCGCTCGCGCGGCCCAGCTTCCGCGAATTCTCGGTCGTCCAGCTCTTCGATTACCAGCTCAATGCGACCGTTTACGGGAATCCGGACCTGCGCACCACGTCCATCGACAACTACGACGCGCGCTATGAGCGCTTCTTCAAGGATCGCAGCAACCTCTCCGTAAGCGTGTTCTACAAGCGCTTCCAGAACCACATCGAATTGCTCAGCACCTCTGAAGGCGGCTTCACCTGGCAGAACGCCCCGTTCTCACGGATCTACGGCCTCGAGCTCGAAGGCCGCATCAATCTGCTCAGAAGCCTGGATTGGCGCGGCAACCTCACCCTGATGGATTCCGAGAGCCGGTTGCGCTACGAGCTCGGAGGGCAGACCCTCGAGTACACCACGCCCATGTTCGGCCAGGCCCCGTGGATCGTGAACTCCATGCTCACCTGGTCGGCGGACAGCGTGCGCTTCTCGGCAAGCGTATCGTACAACGTGCAGGGGCCGCGATTGGCGGTGACCAACCCCGTGGGCAATCCGGATCAAGTGCAGGCTTATGAGATGCCGCGTCACATGATCGACATCACACTGAGCAAGGCCCTTGGCAAGCACTTGGGCCTTCGCGCCCGCGTGCGCAACCTGCTGAACGCGCCGCAGCTGCGCGCCTACAAGTTCGATAGCGGCTACGATGTGGATTTCGACCGCTATGCCTGGGGCACGGAGTACCAGTTGACCATCTCATACACGATCAAATGATGCGGCCCTTCGCCTTGTTCGCGATCTGCCTCGCGCTGGAATCGATCCCGTCGAGAGCGGCGGCTCAGGACATCATCGAGAACGTGATCGTGGAGACCTACTACATCTCCGACGCCAGCGATGCCACGGACGTGATCGGCGGCGGACTGACCGAAGGATCGGTGACCTATCGCGTGTTCATCGACCTGTGCGACGGCTGCGGGCTGCGCGCCATTTACGGCGACGTGAACCACCCGCTCAGCATCA
>CAZFBP010000176.1:0-7130 GCA_964517255.1 uncultured Chryseobacterium sp. | reverse complement strand
GGAGAGGGGGAGGGGTGAGGGTTGAGCGGGCATGGCCGAATTGCGAAAGAGGTCCGATGTTCGGGCCCGGTTAGTTCCCCGGGTATCTTTCGCGCCAAACCAAGAATCGCATGCGTCTTCTCGTCTCCTTCCTGCTCCTGCTCCCCTTCAGCGCTTCCGCCGCACTTTGGATCGTGCAATCCGGAGGCAGCACCATCGGCAGCACGGACCCCTACTACAGCCCGCAATTCCTCACCATCGATGTGGGCGATCAGGTGCGCTGGGAGAACCAGAGCGGCACCCACAATGTGAACGGCACCTTGACCACCTTCCCGAGCAATCCGCAGGGTTTCACCTCCGGTGACACGCAGAGCGGGAATTGGACCTGGACCTTCACCTTCACCATTCCAGGCGTGTACAACTACCATTGCGATGGAAACGGGCATGCCGCCACGCAATTCGGCGTCATCACCGTGGTGGACCCCACAGGTCTTGCACGGGTTGGCGAGGCAAGTCCCGTGACGGTTCATCCCACACCGGCAACGGAGCGATTGGTCGTGGATCTCAACGGCGCGCAGGCGCGGGAGTTGGCCATTATCAGCCTGAATGGCGAAGTGGTCCTGGCGTCGGGAGCGGTGACCGCCGAAACGATGACCCTGGATGTGAGCGCGTTGAAGCCCGCGAGCTACTTCCTGCTGATCACCGGCCGTGATGGCCGCGTGAGCTCGAAGCCCTTCACCAAGCTGTAGGCGGCAGCACCACCATGCGCAGCGCTGCGGCCTCGGCACCTTCGACCTGCGCGCGCGCCACGTAACCGCCAGCGGGCAAGCCTTGCAGGTCAAGCACGAAGCCGCTGCGGCCTGCGGGCAGCAGGCCATCGTGCACCAGCAGTACTTCCCGGCCCAGCGCATCATGGAGCGCGACCCGGGCGCGATGGGCCGAACCAAGCTCGATCCACAGGCGCGCCTCTTCCACCGCCGGGTTCGGGTAGGCGAATAGGTTCATGGCCACCGGACCCGAGCTCTCCGGAACCGACATTACCTCGGTGACGGGGATGGCAAGGGCAGCGGTGGAAGCGATGCTCAGCTTGGCCAGCTTCTCGTAATAAGGCACGTCGAAGTACTGGGTGAGGTCGGTAGGTGTGTGATAATGCGGGTTGCCGTCGTTGGTGAACTCCTCAATGATGAGCACCGCTCCATAGCCCTCGTTCCAGAACGAAGCATGATCGCTGTAGGTGGCCCCAGGGTTGGTCAGGATCAAGTCGAGCCCGAGGCCGTACTGCTGGTGAACGCTCATCACCGTATCGGCGATGGCCAGCGAGTTCGCCGTGGGTCGCGTGTGCACGCGCGCCTTCGCGTCGGCATTCCCATCGTAGGCGATGGCATCCATGTTGATCACGCCCTTGATGAGCACATCATCAGCGGCCTGGTCGCCGGCGTAGAAGGCGCTGCCCACCTTGCCCTGCTCCTCCTCATCCCACAGCGCGAACACGATGGGATGCACGAACTCCACGTCGCGCAGCACGCGCGCCGCTTCGAGCACAGCGCCCACGCCGCTGCCGTCGTCGTCGGCGGCAGGCGCGTTGGAGATGCCGCCCGGCATGGCATCGTAATGCGCGCAGATGATCACGATCTCATCGGTGCTGCCGTTGCCGGGCTTGGTCACCAGGATGTTCCGGCCCGTGGTGTTGAAGGGCTGCTCTACCGGCGCATAGCCCATCTCAACGAGCTTCTGCATCAGCCAGAGCTGCGCCTGATTGTTGCCCGCGTTGTTCTTGTGCCGGCTCAGGATCGAGTACTCCGTTCCCGCGATGCTCACGGGCACTTCTCCGCTGAGCTCGCTCACCCACCCCATCATGCTGTCGATGCGCACCTCATCGAGGATGGATTGGATCATCGGGTTCTGCGCACGCGTGATCAGCGGGAGCGCGGCGGCCAGCAGCGCGCCGATCAATCTGGTGTTCATCATCATGCTCGTGCTACGGGCGCACCACGCGTTCCACGAATCGTTTGCCGTCGGCCTCGATCACCACCAGGTATGTGCCCGGGGCGTCGGGCAGGCGCACTGACCATGACCGCTCGTCATTGGGGCGCAGCACGGCCACGCGCGCGCCGCGCATGTCGAGCACGCTCGCTTCCTTCACCTTGGTGCCAATGCCTTCGATCCGCAGCAATCCATCACGCACGGGGTTCGGGAAGATGCGGATGCCCGCTTCGGCGATGTTGTCTATCTCCAGGCTGATGTCCACGATCACCTCCTCCTTCACCAGCACGGGGCTGCCGTCCTCGGCCTCGTACATCGTGCGGAAGGTGTCGATCGCGAGCGTGTTGTACTCGAACATCTCCTGCATCCAGCGCGGCGGCGCGCTCTGGTACCATACGCGCGCGGTGATGGTGACGGGGCCGAGGTAGCCGCCCATGGGCACCTGGTAATGCGTGATGTCGGTGCCGCTGCCCTCCGTGCCGTTGCCGAAGCGGTTGAAGTCCGTATCGCTTCCCGGCACGCCGACGACGATCGCGGTGTCGTAGCTGATGTGCGTGGAGGTGAAGCCCAGCGGCGCGAGGCGGTTGTCCTTCAACGGCTCTTTGGCGCGCTCGAGGACGGTGGTCTTGTCGCCGTTCACATCGGCCATCACCATCTCATAGATCTGCGCCTGGTCCTCCTGGGTGATCACATCGTGGTGCGGCTCGTAGATGGCGTCGTGCCCCACCACTTCGTAGGTGCCGTCCCAATTGCCGCTGCGGAAGAGCGTGCCCCCGTTCTCGTCCTGCACATGCAATTCGATGAAGGCGCGGCGCGCCGGATAGCCGCTCGGGAATTTGTGGCCGGCGAGGTTGGTGAGCTTCACATCGATGGTCGCGGTCTCGGTGGTGCGGTCCATCACGGTGGTCTCCAGCAGGATCGACTGCTGCTGCAGCATGCGCTCGGTGCGCGCGATGGTGCTGTCGAAATGCACCTGGTTCGCGGTGAGCTCGAGCGCGGTGTTGTTGTGCTTGAGCAGGTTCAGCATGAAGACATTGGCGCCCACGAGGTGGTGCTTGCCGAAAGGCGTGCGCGGGGTGAGGAAGTCGTAGAGCGCCGAGATCACGATGGCATCATCGATGCGCGGCATGTGGCAGCCCTGGCAGCTCACGCCGTTCTCGGGGTCCGCATCGGTGTTGAAGGAGGAGTTGAGCCACTCGTGGTAGGTGGCCTGCTCCACGAACTCATCGCCGGTGAGATTGCCGTCGAGGTCGGCGGTCTCGGTGATCAGCGTATGGCAGCCCGCGCAGGTTCCAGCATCGTTGATGTGCGGGCCGTAGAGTGGTTCGTAGCCCACGAAGCCCGCCATGGGCGAACCGAAGATGGGCTCCTCCTCCGGACCGCCATAAGGGCCGTACAAGATGCCGGTGGTCTCGAACCTCAGGTTGCCGCTGAAGAGCAGGCCGAGGCTGTCGGGCTTCTGCATGTGGCAGGCCAGGCAGCTCACGCCGTCGAGGGCGATGGGGTCCTGCACCAGCTCGGCGATGCTGAATGGACCAGCACCCATCAGGTGCTTGTCGTAACGCCCCATGGGTGCGTGGCAGCTGGTGCACTTGTCCTCGAGCGCCTCTTGGTGCGCGGGGTTCACGCTCACCTCATGGCTCACCTTGGCGCGCCAGAACGGATCGCGCGCGCTGTTGCCCATCATGGTGCTGCGCCAGGCATCAATCGGATTCACATCGATGCCATTGGCGTCGTGATGGGCGAAGACCGGCCCGATGTTGTCCGGCCCATGGCAGCCATAGCAATCGCCGCTGGCGCGGAAGAAGTTGTTGGCGCCGCTGGAGAGGCCCTGACCGCCCCCGCGGAACGCCGCGATCTCCGCATCGCTATGATAGGCCGAGGCCTTGGGGAGCCGGTCCTGGTTCCACGCCACGAGGACGGCGACGAGGCCGAGGATGCAGGTGAGCGCGAGAGTTCGGAGGGAGAGGGTACGGATCCGGTTCATGGTTCAAGGGCAGGCGGTGCAAGATAGAAGGCGCCATGCCGCTGCCGCCAGCACGCATGGGCGCGCCCATGGAAATCCCTCGAACCTATGAAAGCCCCCGTCGGGAACGCTCAGCTCCCGCGCTGACCGCCACGGCGCACGGCCGCGGCTTTGGGCGCGCCTCCACCGGTGGGCTTCACCTTGGCGCCCGCATCCTTCTTCGCCTTCTTCGGTGCTTTCTCGGTGGCCTTCTTCTCCGGCATGGCCTCCTTGTGCTCGGCTTCTTTCGCGGACTCCTCTTCCTTCTTCGCGAACTCACCCGCCTTCAGCAACTGGCCGTACCAGGTGAAGAGCTTGCGCACATCACTGGCGTAGATGCGTGTGCGGTCGGCGTTGGGCAGGGCCTTGAGGAGCGCCTCCCAGAGCGTGTTGTCGTCGCTCTTCGGATCAACGGCAGCGCCTCCGCCGTTCACTTCGTGCAGCTTCGCGAGCACGTCCTTCAGCAGCACATCGTCGCCGGTGGTGAACATGCTGATCTCGTCGAGGCTGCTCACCTTCACGCTCAAGGGCACCGGTGCGCGCTTGCCATCGGCCAGCGATTCGGTGATGATGGCTTGGCGGCCTTGCGCCACTACACGGTGCAATCCGGGCTTGCCCGCTACGGTGATGATCTTGCTGAGGTCCATTGTGGGGCAAACTTAATTGCTGGCCGGTTGGGGGTTGGACCCGCCATTGAATGGTTGTGGGTTGTTCAACCTTCAACAAGGATTGGCCCGTGCGCCGCCCAACCCTCAATCTCTTCAACCCATTCACCCCATTACTTCGCCCCATGCGCGACTTCGGCCTCGGCTTCAACGGCTTCTTCAGCGCCTTCCGCTTCACCCTGCGCAATGGCATGGGCTGGATGTTCCTGGTGCCGATCGTGCTCTGGGTGGCGCTCTTCTATGGGTTCTTCCATGCCATGGAAGGCATGGTGGAGGCCGCCAGCGCGCAACTGGCCGTGTGGCTGGAGCTGCCCGTGGCGCAGGCCAGCGCCGATGACTGGTGGGAGAGCTTGAAGGCTGCCGTGAACGGTGCGCGGGAGACGATCGTGCGGTGGATCCTCCGCCTGGCCATCGGCTATCTGCTCTTCGTTGCCAACAAGTACATCGTGCTGGTGCTGCTCTCGCCATTGCTGGCGTACGCGAGCGAAGTGGCGGAGGAGAAAATCACCGGACGGCGGTTCCCGTTCAGCTTCGCGCAGCTCATGAAGGATGCCCTGCGCGGCGCGCTCATCGCCCTGCGCAATGGGATCCTGGAACTCGCCTTCTCCATCGCGCTCTGGCTGCTCACGCTCTTCCTGCCCTTCATCAGCCCAATCAGCTTCGTGCTGCTCTTCCTCGTCTCGGCCTACTTCTACGGCTTCAGCATGTTCGATTACGTGTTCGAGCGGCGGCGCATGCGCATCGGCGAGACCACGCGCGCGGTGAACAGCCAACTGGGCGCCGTGCTGGCCAACGGCATGTGCTTCAGCCTGCTGATGAAGATCCCGCTCATCGGCTTGATGCTGGCGCCGGTGATGGCAAGCGTGGGCGCATCGATCACGGTGCTGGATCGGGAGAAGCAGGCACTGATGCGGAATCCAACGGAAGGGCAAGGGTATCCACTGCAGCGCTGAGCGCGGCGGGGCTCGGCTTCAGAGTCGTGTCCGCGAGCCATTCATGGATGGAGCGCTCATCCACGATCAGGTCCTCGATCACGGCTTCGCCATTGAGCACGCGCACCAGTACGTAAGCCGGCAGCGGCTGTGACACCTGGCCATCGTTCCATTGCGGCTGCAAGATCTCCTCGGTCTTCGCGCCGTCCCCTTCCTCCAGGTAGAAGCGGTCGAAAGGCAGGAACACGCGGTCGATGCGCTGCTCATTCGCCGAGTTGTAGAGCACGCGGATATACATCTGCCCAGCCGGAGGATGCCCGCTCAGCGCGCCGATCACCGCGAATCCGCTGCTGTCCACGCTGAGCACGCCATACGCCTCTTGCTCATTGAAGGCCGCATAGCCCTGCGGATTGGTGACCGTGGTATCCGGCGCTTGCCAGGAACCGCGCTCCGCCTCGAACTCCAGCCGCACGTACTCGCCCCGGAAGGGATCGCGCGGATCGATAGGTGCCGTGCGGAACTTGTAGATCTCGCCTTGTTGCAGGATGCGCTCCCGACCCGCGATCATCCAGGCGGGAACAGCGAGCTGCGCGAGGGCGATGCCGAGGAAGAGGAGCGGCTTGCGGTTCATGCGCTATGCTTCTGCTTGTCGCGCTGGCGCACCATGCGCAGGTTCATGTACAGGAAGCCGCCGCCGATGGCGATGAAGGCCAAACCGCGCAGCGCGAAGCTCATGTCCGTATCGAGGAAACGAAGCAGCACGGTGAGGCCGATGATGGCCAGTCCAAGGTTCATGCGCTTGAGCGAATCAGCTGCGATGCCCGCGCGCACGGTGACCACGCCCATGGCGAGCAGCGAGGCGTTCACGAGCAACGGCGCCAGCCAAGGTTGCAGCAGGCCAGCGCCATAGCAGAGCGCGAAGAAGCCCATGGCCTCCGGGTAGGGCCAGCGTTCGAGCGGTCTGCGCCGCTTAAGCGACACCGCATACCCGACGATTCCGATGCACGCCAGAACTGCGATCACGGTCGCCTCGCTCGCATCCACCATGGACCAATCCCGATCCGCCGAGCGGAATCCCCAGGGCTCGCGATAGCTGAGCACGAAGAAATTGATGAGCACCGCCGCCCCGCCAACGAGCGCCCACGGCCACGAGCGCAGCTCGCGGCCCGCATGCAGCCAGGGCGCCAGCGTGAAGGCCGTGGCCATGCCCAACAGTCCGAATACGTGCACGATGCTCCAATCGCGGTAGAACCATTGCGAGATCAAGCCCACGCTCAGTGCTGCGAACAGACTGAGCCACCAGAAGCCGATGCGCTCGCCGTTCAGCCGTGCTTCGCGGAGGTACATGGGCACAGCTGCCAAGAGCAGCACCAGCGAGGACCAGGGCATGGCCATGCGACCAGGGCCATCCCAGTGATAAGCCGCCGCGTGCCACGTGACCGTGGCGATGTAGCCGAGCGAGACGATCAACGAACCGGGCAGGTAGAGCAGCGGAAGGATCAGCAGCGCGCAGGTGAGCAGGTAGCCATCGAGCGATCCCTCGATGTGGTAGATCTGGCTGATGAG
>CAZFBP010000175.1:0-7141 GCA_964517255.1 uncultured Chryseobacterium sp. | reverse complement strand
CACGTGCAGGATCCGTATTCGTTCCGCTGCATCCCGCAGGTGCATGGCGCCAGCCGCGATGCCATTGCGCACGTGGCCACGGTGGTGCAACGTGAATTGGAATCCGTCACCGACAATCCGACGGTCTTCGACGACGACGACCTGATCATCAGCGCGGGCAATTTCCACGGGCAGCCGTTGGCGCTATCGCTCGATTTCCTTGCCATCGCGATGGCTGAGCTCGGCAGCATCAGCGAGCGACGCATCTACAAGCTCATCAGCGGTCAGCGCGGCCTGCCGCCTTTCCTGGTCGCGAAGAGCGGCTTGAACAGCGGCTTCATGATCCCGCAGTACACGGCGGCCTCGCTCGTGAGCGCCAACAAGCAGCGGTGCATGCCCAACAGCGTCGATACCATCGACAGCAGCAACGGACAGGAGGACCATGTGAGCATGGGCGCCGCAGCAGCGATCAAGACCTGGGATGTCGTGCACGATGTGGAGCGCGTGCTCGCCATCGAGCTGCTCACCGCCGCTCAGGCGTTGGAGTTCCGCCGTCCACTGCGCAGCGCGAAGCCGGTGGAAGCCTTGGTGACCGGTCTGCGCAAACGCGTGCCCTTCATCACCGACGATGTGGTGATGCACGGCCCGATGGAAGCGGCGCTGGCGATGGTGAAAGCGCTTGCGTAGCTCAGCGTTCCACTGCGAATCGCAGCGCCTTGTTGCCAAGGGCTGTTCGCAACTGGGCGATGTACACGCCCTTTGGCAGTTCGTTCAGCGCGATGCGCGCGGTGTTGCCCGCGATGGGCGCATGAAGCGGCAGCACGCGTCCGGCCGCATCGAAGAGCGTGATGCCCAGTAGTTGGGCGGACGAGGCAATGAACAGGCTGTTCGTGGCCGCGTCGTATCGGCTGGTGGCTTGCGCGCCCGCCAGCGTGATGCCCGTGGCGTGCTCCATGCTGAAGCCGTCGAAGTGCGCGGGGAAGGGGCTGATCGGACCACCGATGAAGCCGCCGCTGAGTACGAGCAGCGCTGTATCGCCTGTCGCGAGCTCAACCGTGTCGGTGATGCTGAGGTAGGCCCACGGCCATTGGTTGGTGCCCACCTGCTCCTCGAGGTGGAACGCGCCGTTGTTGATGGTGCCGAGGCCGAACCAGCCACCGACGCAGATCACGTCGTCATCGCAGCGCACCCAGCCGTTCACGGTGATCAGGTCGCCCTCCTGCACATCGCTCAGGCGCTGGTAGAGGTAGCTGGGGAAGCAGCCCTTGGCCTGCCCGGGCTGTTTGGCCACGCTCCAAGCGCCAGCACCGGCCGGCGCCTCGTTCACGAGTTCGGGTTCGCCGCAGGTCCACTCCCAGCCCTCAAGGCTCGGTGCGCCTGCCAACTCGAAGCTGCCGTTGAAGAGTTGCGCGTTGGCTTGCGTCACCAAAGCGAAGGCGAGCGCGGGTAGCAGTCGGTTCATGGCTGTGTGGTTGCGGTACGATGACGCGGGGATTCCGCCAAGCGCTGTCTCGGCGCGACGCCTTCGCCACCTTTGCCGCGCCATGCACCTCTACCTGCTCCCTGGCCTGGGAGCCGATGGCCGCCTCTTCGACCGCATCGATTTCGGAGCGCACGGAGCGCACCGCATCGATTGGCCTGCCATGCCCGAAGGCAGCAGCCTGCGCGATTACGCTGAGGTGCTGGCGCGAAGGGTGGACACGAACCAGGCGCACGCGCTCATCGGCGTGAGCATGGGTGGCATGGTGGCGCAGGAGATGGCCTTGATCACCAGGCCGGCGCGCACCATCATCATCAGCAGTTGGAAAGGTCCGCAGGAGATGCCCATGCCAGTGAAGTTGCTGCGCGGCACGCACGCCGAGAAGCTGCTCACCCCAGTCTTCATGAAGCACGCGCTGCCCATGGTGCGCTGGCAGATGGGCTTGGAGACGAAGGCAGATAACGACCTCTTCGATGCCTTCGTGGCCGCCACCCCGCTGGAGCAGGTGCGCGTGCAGACCGCAGCCGTGTTAGGGTGGGAGGGACCTGCGGAGCCCGTGGCCGGACTCGTTCACATTCACGGCGACCACGACCGGCTGATGCCCATCTCGCCCATCAAAGGAGCTGAAGTGATTCGGGGCGGTGGGCACTTCATGGTCTTCAACCGCGCCATTGAGGTCGGTTCGGCGGTGCATGAAGCGCTTTCGTCGATCTAGTCGAAGGCAACGGACCCTGCTGGACGCTCGTCCATCTACAGCGGCGCGGTTGATAACCCGGGCCAATGCTCCCAAGCTGGCCTTGAGTACCCCGGTAGTTTCGCACCCGCAGAATTGCGCCCATACATGACATTCACTCTCAGGGCCTTGGCCCTCGCGGTCGTGGGCTTCGCTTGCAGCGAGGCATGGGCGCAGCCGTGCACCATGATGGTGAATGCCACGCCGAACGGCGTGCAGACGATCTGTGAGGGCGCATCGGTGCAGCTCAACTCGAACGTGAGCAATGGCAACGCGCCGTACACCTACAGCTGGACCCCCATCGCAGGACTGAGCGATCCCGCGATCGCCAATCCGGTGGCCAGTCCCACCACCAACACGGTGTACACGCTCACCGTCACCGATGACGATGGCTGCACCGCCACCGACCAGGTCACGATCAACGTGAACGCCGCGCCGCCTGCCGCACTCACGAGCACGGGCCCCGAGCAGATCACCACATTCAACGGGCTCACCACCTTCAGCATCTGCGATCCCAGCGGCTCGTGGAACTTCAGCTTCACGGACCAGACGGCGGGCGGCACCTCGCGCACCATCAACTGGGGCGATGGCAGCCCTACGGTGAACCCTGCGCAGGGATGGAGCCTTAGCCACACCTACAACCAGGGCCTGTGGACGATGACCTATTCGGTGACCTACGGCAACGGCTGCGTGCGCACCCAGCAGTACCAGATCTTCCTCGGCACGAATCCGGGCGGCGGAATCAGCACCGACCCCAACACCAACATCTGCACCGGCGGCACGCTGCCCTTCTACATCAACAGTGTGGCTGGCAATTCGCCGGGCACCACCTACATCATCAACTTCGGCGATGGCAACAGCATCACGCTGAACCATCCGCCGCCGGCCTCGGTCAACCACACCTACCTCACCAGCACTTGCGGGCTGCCGGGCGGGCAGCTCAACGTCACCTTCACCGCGCAGAATCCTTGCGACCAGACCCAAGGGCAGATCGGACCCATCCGCGTGAGCGAGACACCGCAGGCGCAGTTCACGCAAAGCGCGGATACCGCCTGCGTGAATTCCACGGTCACCTTCACCGACCAGAGCATCGGCCTCACCGCTCCGGGCTGTGCCACGCCTCCGCGCAACATCTGGAGCATTACGCCGCTGGCCGGCTGGACCCTGGCGAGCGGCACCCTGGGCAACGACAACGGCCAGCCCGCGAACCCCGGCCTTTGGACCGATGGCAGCACCAGCATCGGTGTTCAGTTCACCGCGGCAGGCACCTACACCATCACGGATCGCACGGGCAATAGCTGCGGAACGCACACCCTCCAGCGCACCGTCTGCGTGGAGGAGCCACCGACGCCCTCGTTCACGTTGCTGCCTGCCGTGGGCTGCGCGCCCTTCCAGCCGGTGAACGCGAACACGAGCACGTTCGGTCAGAATTGCCTGCTCACGCACGAATGGACCGTGAACGGCGTGGCATCGCCCTGCGGCGGTCCGGCGTGGAGCTTCGCGAGCGGCAATGCCCAGAGCCAGCAGCCGCAGTTCCTCTTCAGCGAGCCGGGCAGCTACACCGTGCAGTACCGCGCCATCAATTCGTGCAACGTGGCGCCGGTGCAGCAAGTGATCACCGTGAACGCGCCGCCACAGGTGAGCCTGAATGCGCTCAATGGCATCTGCGCAGGGCAATGCGTGAATCCATCGGCCGTGGTGCAGCCCTGTGGCGCGGCCATCAGCACCTACGCATGGACTTTCCCTGGAGGCACGCCGGCGAGCGCGAACACCGCGTCGCCCGGGCAAGTGTGCTTCAACGCGGCCGGTAACCAGACACTATCGCTCACCGTGACCAACGCATGCGGCAACGCCACGGTGAATCAGAATCTGGCCATCGGATCGGCGCCGCCATTGCCCGTAGTGGCCAGCAACGCGCCGGTATGCGCTGGGCAGACCCTGTCGCTCAGCGCGGCGTTGATCCCCGGAGCCACCTTCCAGTGGACGAATCCGCAAGGCACGGTGATCAGCAACTCGCCCTCGGTGACGATCAACAACGTGAGCGCCGCGAACGCAGGGGTTTATTCCGTGGTGGCCATCAGCAACGGCTGCACCGGTCCGGCCGCAACGGTGAATGTGCAGGTGATCGCAGCACCGAACGTGACCGTGAACCCGCCGAGCGCTGCCATCTGCAACGGGCAGAGCACCACGCTCACCGCCAACGGCGCGGGCAACTACCAGTGGTTCGTAGGTGCCACCCTGATCGGCACCGGTGCGTCGCTCACCACGAGTCCTGCGCTGAGCACCACCTATACGGTGAGCGGCGATCTGGGCGGGTGCCCGGGCAGCGCGACGGTTACCGTGACGGTGTACCCGCTGCCCGTAGTGAACGCGGGCGTGGATCAGACCTTCTGCGATCAGGCGATCGCGGTGAACCTGAGCGGGAACCCAGCGCCGGGCACATGGAGCGGCGCCGGTGTCACGGCGGGTGGTGTCTTCACGCCCACGCCGGGCCAATTGGGCACGGTGACGCTCACGTACACGCATACCAACGCCAACGGCTGCACCAACACGGATCAAGTGGACATCACAGTGCAGGCCGTGCAGCAGTTCGCGAATGCGGGCCCCGATGCGGTGCTGTGCCAGGGCAACACGCCCGTACAGCTCATGGGCTGGGGGCCTCCGGGTGGAACGTGGGTGGGCGTCGGGCCAGGCGGCTCCTTCACGCCCAGTACGGCGGGTAACTTCAACGTGACGTACAATTTCGGGACGGGCACCTGCGCCACCAGCGATCAAGCGGTGATCAACGTGGTGCCCGCGAGCATCCTGAACGTGACGCCATCCTTCAGCCTCTGCGCCGATGCGGCGACCGTCGCTCTCGCGGCTGCGCCGGCAGGCGGGGCATGGAGCGGCGGTGGTGTGAGCGGCCCGCCGTGGATCTTCGATCCGGCAGTCGTGCCACCGGGCAGCACCAGCGCGCTCACCTACACGTATGCTAACGCGAACGGCTGCATTTCCACGGCGAGCACCAACGCCACGGTGAACGCGCTGCCCAATGTGAACGCCGGACCCGACGTGGTGCTCTGCGACCAGCCGATCCCCTATCAACTCGGCGGAACGCCGATCGGAGGGACCTGGAGCGGCAACACCGTGAACGTGACGCCCGGCGGGCTGATCACACCGGCGGGCGTGACCACTGATGTGCTCACCTTCGCCTATACCGATGGCAACGGCTGCACGGCGAGCGATCAGATCACCGTCGATATCCAACCGGTGACGACGCCGGCTGATGCAGGGCCGGATCAAGCGGTGTGCGTGGCCAATGGCGTGATTCAATTGAATGGCACACCGGTGGGCGGGACTTGGAGCGGTCCGCAAGTGGACGCGGCTGGCCAGTTGGACACGAGCATCCCGGGCAGCTACACCCTCACGTATTCCTTCGGCTCCGCAACGTGCCTGCTGCAGGACCAGGTCACCGTGGTGGTGAACGATCTGCCGGCGGTGAACGCAGGCAATGACATCAGCGTGTGCCTCGATGGGGGCGTGCAATCGCTCGTGGCGAATCCGGCCGGCGGGGCGTGGAGCGGCGTGGGCGTGGATGCGGCGGGCAACTTCGATCCCGCACAAGCGCTGCCGGGCGGCAACCCGGTAACCTACCAGTACACCGATCTCGCCACGGGCTGCACGAACAGCGATGGCGCCACCGTGACCGTGCAGCCGCTCCCTACTGCCGGTTTCACCAACGCTCCGGTGGCCTGCGCCAACGTGCCGTTCCAATTCACCAACACGAGCCTCAACTACGGCGGCTCCGCGTGGGACTTCGATGACGGCGGCGTCTCTTTCGCCGATTCGCCGTTCCACACCTTCACCACCACGGGGGCATACGATGTGGTGCTGGTAGTGAATACGGGCGCGGGCTGCACCGATACGATCATGAGCACCGTGACCGTTTGGGATGTGCCGGTTGCCCAGCCCATCCTCGATGCCACCAACGGTTGCGGGCCGCTCACCGTGAACTTCGACAACAGCTCCGTGGGCGACGGATTGAGTTACTGGTGGGACTTCGGCGGGCTCGGGTCGAGCGCCCTGCAATGGCCGCCCGCCTTCACCTTCCCCATGGATCCGCAGGACGCGGTCGTCTATCCGGTCACGCTCACCGCCAGCAACGTGTGCGGCAGCGATGCCGAGACGATTGACGTCACCGTGATGCCTACTCCCACGGCGGTCTTCGGCCCCAACGTGAACCAGTACTGCGCCTTCGCGCCGGTGCCCTTCGCCAACGTGAGCTACGGCCTGCCCGACAGCTTCCAGTGGGACTTCGGCGATGGCGCCACGAGCACTTCCACCTCCACGATCGTGACGCACGTCTTCACCGCCGACACGTTGAACACGCCGTACACCATCACCTTGGTCGCCAGCAACGCGTGCGGCAGTGATACGGCGCAGTACACCATCAACGTGCTGCCCAACCAGGTCACCTCGTTCTTCAACATGAATCCCGTGCAAGGCTGCGCGCCGCTCACGGTGGATCTCACGCACATCACCTTCGGCGATACCGCGCTCTACTGGACGCTCGGCGATGGCAACTTCAGCATCGCGCCCGATGTGACGCACACCTACAACCAGCCCGGCACTTACACCATCACGCTCGAGGCCTTCGGCTGCGGGTACGATGCGTACAGCCAGGACATCACGGTGTTCCCTTCACCGACGCCGGCCTTCAGCGTTTCGCCGCAAGGCACCTGCGTGGGGGGTGAATTCACCTTCACCAACACCACGCTTGGAATCAGCGGGTCGCAGTGGGCCTTCGGCGACGGTGCCACCAGCACGCTCACATCGCCCACGCACAGCTATGCCGGCAGCGGCTCCTATCCGGTCACGCTCATGGTGACCAGCGCCGTGAACGGCTGCACCGCTTCCGTTACGCAGAATGCCTTGGTGAGCATCACCCCGGTGGCGGCCTTCACCCC
>CAZFBP010000174.1:0-7148 GCA_964517255.1 uncultured Chryseobacterium sp. | reverse complement strand
CACCGGCATCAAATTCCGGATCGGGCCGCGCTGGCAGGTGGGCATGGACTACCGGCTCGGCGTTGGCTGGCAGTTCGTTCCTGGGCATGCGACGAACCGCATTGAGCTTGCCGGGGCGGGCATCATCGGAGCGAGGTATTCCTTCAACTAGGGTTGTTCCAGTGCTTCCCGCGGGGCCCGTTCCGTGCGGTTCCCACATGGCTTGTTGCTGCCCGCGGATCCTGATGCGCTTTGCTGGCGCTCACTGCCGCACCACCGCCTTGTTCACCACTGATCCATCGTCCAGGGTGAGGCGCGCGGTGTAAGCTCCGAAGGGAAGCTCGCCGAGGTCCACATGCGTGATGCCCGATGCAACCGAGGCATGCACGATCCGGCCTTGTGCATCGATCACCTCCACGGCGCGCACGGGTGATCCGCTCGTGCGGATGTGGACGACTCCATCCGAAGGGATGGGGAAGAGCGCGAGCGCTTCTGCGTTGATGCGCTCGATGGCCGTTGCGAGCGGATCGTAGAGCACGGCGGTTCCGGGGATCGCATTGTGCCCGCTCGTCGGTCCGGTATTGCCCTGCTGCACGGTGCCGTAGTAAGTGGGGCCGAGCACATAGGGGTAGGCCGGCTGGTATTGCTCGTTGAGGGTCACGAAGTAGGCGTAGATGCCATCGGGGTATTCCGGCGTTACGCAGAAGCGGCCGTTGTGCACGTCGAGGTCGCCGCTGCCGGCAACGTATTCATAGTCTTCGAGGAAGGCGCCCAAGGGGTATTGCCCGCCAATGGCCGGTCCGTATTGATTGGCGGCGAGCACCGTGCCATTGGGCAGCGTTGTGCGGTCGGTGATGGAGCGCAATTGGTAGCTGCTGCGCATGCGCGCGATGCCGCCGCTGCCATCGGCATTCGCGAAGCCGTGCGCGCCATGGATGGGGAAGCCGTCGAAGGCGTAACCGATCAGATCGCCATGCGCCTCATCATCGAGATGGTCGTACAGGCAGTTGGGGCTCACATGGTGGTGGTACTCGCCGTTCGGCGCGGGGTGGCCCAGGCACACATCGAAGCTGATGCCCTCGAATACCAGTGCATCGCGGTTCCAGATGCCTTGGTTGTTGAAGCTCATGCCGTCCCTGGCGTTGAAGATGCTCACGCCATTGCGCCACACGCCGATATGGCCGAGCGGCGTGTTCACCAGGTTGCCGGTGTTCTGCACCGGGTTGCGCGTGATCTTGAAACAGAAGTCCTGATTGGCGGGCAGGTTCGGGTTGGCGGTCCACGGGCCGATGTCGTAGCCCGGGATGCAGGTGCAGGTCACATAGGCATCGTTCGCCGTGTAGTGGACCTCTTGCACGTTGGAGGCGATCCCCGCATAGCCGGTCTCGTTGCCGGGATTGAGGATCCACGAGGTGATGACGGGGTCCTGCGCGCGCGAAGCGGTGAGCGCGAAGAGCAGCAAGAAGGTGAATGATTGTCGCATGCGGTGAACGTTCGCGCTGTGATGCGCATCAGTGGGCCAGGTTCAATCAACCTTCACCTGCTTCGCCCAGCGCACCAGCGCCGAAGCGGAGATCGCCACGTAGATCGCGTAGAGCGCGGCGTACCACCACATGCCCAGCAGGGCGTAGAGCGCGATAGCCACCAGGTCGGCCGCGATCCAGTACGCCCAGTTCTCCAGGATCTTGCGGGCCAGCATCCACGTGGCCAGCAGGCTGAAGGACGTGGCGAAGCCATCGAGGCCGATGAAGCGCGCATCGGGCAGCAGGCTGAGCGCCCACGAGAGGACCAGCGCGCTTGCACCGCCGGCCAGGATCATGCCCGCATGGAAACGCGCATCGCGCCGGGTGATGGGGATCTGCTTGGCGCCATCGCCCTTCCACGACCACCAGCCGTAGGCGCCCATCACCAGGTAGTAGCCGCACAGCGCCGCTTGCGCGTACACCAGCTGGTGCAAGAAGAGCGCGATGCCCATGGCCGATGCCACGATGCCGAAGAGCCAGCCCACGCGCCGCTCGTAGAGCATGAGCACCGTGTAGGCCAGGTTGCCCGCTGCGGCGAGGGCTTCGATCGTGATCCAGTTCAACTGTCGGTTGGAGTTGAATGTTGACAAAGATTGCGGGTTGAAGGAATCGAGGCTTGATCCGCAACAACCAACCCTCAACAACTCTGTTCCTCAACCTCCGACCCTCAACCATATTGTTCTTCAACCCGCAACCCTCAACCTGCGCTACATCCCGCAATTGCAACTGGGGCTGAACTGGATCCTGGCGCCGGGGAAGAGCCCGCGGATGCGCTCCATCTCTTCCTCGCTGTACTGGATGTTGCGCAGGTCGAGGAAGTGAAGCGCATCCATGCCGACCAGCTCTTTGGGGAAGTCGGCGAGGTCGTTGTCCCAGAGATCGAGCGAGACGAGCTGCTTGAGCTGGCCCATGCACTTGGGCAGGCCGGTAAGGGCGTTGCGGCTCAGGTCCAGGCGTTTCAAGGCGCGCCAGCGGCAGATGGCCTCGGGGAAGGCCGCGAGCTTGTTGCGCGATGCGCGGAATTCCTGCATGCTCTGCAACTCGCCCAGCCAGGCGGGCAGCTCCTTCAGCTTGTTGCCGCTGAGGTCGAGCGCGTTCAGGTTGGGCAGGCGGCGGATCTCGTCGGGCACCTGCTTCAACTTCTTCCCGCTGAGGTCGAGGCGCAGCACCTTCTCCGGCTCCGCCAGCGCGCGCTCAAGGCTGTGGTAGGTGCGCGCGGTATCGAGCTGCGCCTGCGTGAGCAATTGCGCCTTGGCGAGCAGGGGCGCGCACAGCGCGATCAGCAGGTGGATCCTCATGCCTTGGTCCGGTTGAAATGATCGAGGGCCATGCGTTTGTCGATGTGCAACTGGTCGCGCAGCGCTTCCATGCTCTCGAAGCGTTGATCGCCGCGGATGCGATGCAAGAAACGCACGGTGATGGCCTCGCCGTACAGATCTCGGTTCAGCTCGAAGATGTTCACTTCGACGTTGCGTTGCAGGCCGCCGCTCACCGTAGGGCGCTCGCCGATGTAGAGCATGCCTTCGCAAACTGCATCCTTCAGCGCCACGCTCACGGCATACACGCCATCGCCGGGCACCAGCTTGCAGGCATCGAAGGCGCCGATGTTCGCCGTGGGGTAGCCAATGGTGCGCCCGAGTTGATCGCCCTTCACCACCACGCCGCTCATTGGATAGCTGTAGCCGAGCAGTTCGTTGGCCGCTTCCACTTCGCCTGCCAGCAGGGCCTGCCTGATCTTGGTGCTGCTCACCTTCACATGGTCCACTTCCTGCGCCGGGATCTCCTCCACATCGATGTCGTAGGCCTCGCCCAGTTGCCGAAGGAGCACCAGGTCGCCCTCGCGGTTGCGGCCGAAACGGTGGTCGTAGCCGATGACGACCGCCCGCGCGCCGATGGAGCCCACGAGCACATCGCGCACATAGTCGATGGCGTGCATGCGCGAGAATTGGCGCGAGAAGGGGACCACCAGCAAGTGGTCGAGACCCGCCTCTTTGAGCAGTGCGCGCTTCTCCTCCTGGGTGCTCAGCAGCTTCAAATCGTTATCGCCGGGGAAGAGCACCATGCGCGGGTGCGGGTGGAAGGTGAAGAGCACGCTCTCGCCCTCTTCCTTCCTCGCCCGTGCGATCAGGCGCTCAATGATGGCCCTGTGGCCGCGATGCACGCCATCGAAGGTGCCCGTGGTGAGCACGGGGCGCTTCACGCCCTTGAAGTCGGCGATGTCGGTGTGGACGAGCATGGGGGCGAAGGTCGGGGGCACGGAACGGTTGAGGAGTTGAGGCGTTGGTGAGTTGGCCGTGGAGTTCGATGGCTTTTCTGATGCTCGATTCAGGAGGTGTTCTCGCAAACCTCAAGGCCAGCACATCAGATCATCCCTCAACTTCCAATCAACCCGCATTTGCCCGTCACCTGGCAACCCCTACTTTCGCGCCCGCAAAACCGGGGCACCCCCGAATCCTAAGTACAACTCGCTCATGTCCAAGCACATCGGAAAGGTCATCCAGGTCATCGGACCCGTGGTTGACGTACGCTTCGAAGGCGGCAACGACCTGCCCAATATCTACGACGCCCTCCACATCACCCGTGCCGACGGCAGCACCCTGGTACTGGAGACCCAGCAGCTCATCGGCGAGGACACCGTGCGCGCCGTGAGCATGGAGAGCACCGATGGCGTGGCGCGCGACACCGCCGTGGAGGCCATGGGCAAGCCCATCAGCATGCCCGTGGGCGATGCGATCAAGGGCCGGCTCTTCAACGTGACCGGCAACGCCATCGATGGCATGAAGCCCGTGAGCACGGGCAAGACCTACCCGATCCACCGCGAGGCCCCGAAGTTCGAGGAGCTCACCACCAGCGCCGAGATCCTCTTCACCGGCATCAAGGTGATCGACCTGATCGAGCCCTACGCCAAGGGCGGCAAGATCGGCCTGTTCGGCGGCGCCGGCGTGGGCAAGACGGTGCTGATCCAGGAGCTGATCAACAACATCGCCAAGGGCTACAGCGGCTATAGCGTGTTCGCCGGCGTGGGCGAGCGTACCCGCGAGGGCAACGACCTGCTGCGCGAGATGATCGAGGCCGGCATCATCAAGTACGGCGACGACTTCAAGCACAGCATGGAGCACGGCGGCTGGGACCTGAGCAAGGTGAACTACGACCAGCTCGGCGACAGCCAGGCCACCTTCATCTTCGGGCAGATGAACGAGCCGCCCGGCGCGCGTGCCCGCGTGGCGCTCAGCGGCCTCACCCTCGCCGAGTACTTCCGCGATGGCGATGAGCAGAGCGGCGGCCGCGACATCCTCTTCTTCGTGGACAACATCTTCCGCTTCACGCAGGCGGGTTCCGAAGTATCGGCTCTCTTGGGCCGTATGCCGAGCGCCGTAGGTTACCAGCCCACGCTGGCCACCGAGATGGGCGCCATGCAGGAGCGCATCACTTCCACCAAGCGCGGTTCCATCACCAGCGTGCAAGCGGTGTACGTGCCTGCCGATGACTTAACCGATCCCGCACCGGCCACCACGTTCGCGCACTTGGACGCCACCACCGTGCTGAGCCGGAAGATCGCCGAGCTCGGCATCTACCCCTCGGTGGACCCGCTCGACAGCACCAGCCGCATCCTCACGCCTGCCATCGTGGGTGAAGAGCATTACAACTGCGCCCAGCGCGTGAAGGCCATCCTTCAGCGCTACAAGGAGCTGCAGGACATCATCGCCATCCTCGGCATGGACGAACTGAGCGAGGATGACAAGCTCAGCGTGTTCCGCGCGCGCAAAGTGCAGCGCTTCCTCAGCCAACCCTTCTTCGTGGCCGAGCAGTTCACCGGCCTCAAGGGCGTGATGGTGCCCATCGAAGAGACCATCAAGGGCTTCAACATGATCCTCGACGGCCAGATGGACGAGTACCCCGAGACGGCCTTCAACCTGAAGGGCAACATCGAGGACGTGATCGCCGCCGGTAAGAAAATGCTGGCCGAAGCGGCGAAGGCCTGATGCACGGGCGCGCCATGACGCGCCCCAACAACCTCTCACCCGATGCGCGTAGAGATCCTCACCCCAGACACCGAGCTCTTTAAAGGCGAAGCCACTTTCGTGGGCGTGCCCGGCATGGATGGCAGCATGGGCTATCTGGATAACCACGCGCCGCTGATCACAGTGCTCAAGGCCGGCGATGTGCTCGTGCGCACCGCCGAGGGCGAGAAGCGCTTCGCCGTGAAGGGCGGGGTGGTGGAGGTGATGAAGAACACCGTGCTGGTGCTGGCGGAGTAACGGGTGCGCCGCATTCCAGTGGGTACGCCGGACTCCCGTCCGGCGAGAAATGCCCCGCAGAACACGAACAACGGCGTTAATGGTATTTTGCCCAGCCTGAGCCGGCTTGGAGCCCGGCGAGCCCAACGTGTGGCTTGAAGCCATGCGTGAGCACGACCGCCGCCTGAACCGCCCACTCGCAGCCCGGCGAGCCGATCTGGTGGGACCGTGGCTGCCATCCGCATTTCGAGAGCCAGCATCACATCCAGCACATCGGCGTGCACTTGACCGATAGCCTGCCTCGCAGCGCGGTGGAACGCATGGCCGAGGAGCTGAAGGCGATTCCTCCATTGCTGCGCAACGAGGAGAAGGAGAACCGCGTGAACGCCTACCTCGATGCGGGCCATGGCGATTGCGTGTTGCGACAACTCGAGGTGGCCGCCATGGCACAGCAGAGCCTGTTGCACTTCGCCGATGCGCGCTACCACCTGCATGCCTGGTGCATCATGCCCAGCCATGTGCACATCCTCCTGCAGCCCATGAACGGCATCACCTTGAGCACCAGCATGTCCTCGTGGAAGAAATTCACCGGCAGGCGCATCAGCGAATGGAGGCAGGAGCATCACGGAGACGCGCCTGCTCCAGCATGGCATCGCGAGTATTTCGACCGTTACATCCGTGATGAAGGGCACTACCGCGCTTTGGTGGACTGCATCCACCGGAATCCGGTGAGGGCAGGGCTTGTGCAGAAGCCGGAGGATTGGGAGTGGTCGTCTGCGCGCATATGGCTTCAGCGCTAACGTTGCCCGGCTGGTCTGCCGGGCTCTTGCTGCCGGTCCCGGCTTGCCGCAGGCAGGAGTCCGGCGGACCATCCGGCGGACCGAATGCGCGTTTCCCCTACCTTGCTTCCATGAAACCCTACCTGCTTCCTGCCTTGCTCCTGGCCAGCTTCCTCTTTAGCGGCTGCAAGGAGAAGGAGAACACTCCAGGCCTCTGCATCACCACGCCCACGCCACGCGTTGAGCTGATCTCGTGGCCAAGCGGCCTCAGCGTGGACAGCACTTGGACCGTGCCGCGCAGCAGTATCCTGCTCTATGCGAGCGCGGTGGCTGATCAGGCCAGCTCGCCTTCCGCCGCAAGGCTCACCACGGTGAACACCCGCATCGTGGTGCAGGGCAACGACAGCCTGCTCTACGCCCGCAATTACTACCCGCAGAGCCCGGGCACCTATTTCGAGGACACCGCCTCCATCGGCGCCATCAGCGCCAACGTGCTCGCGCGGCTCAGCATCACGGCCAACAACGAGTGCGGCTACAGCGATGCCGCCGTGCGCAAGTTGCGGATCACGCCCTAGAGCGCATCTCAAGAATGCCCTTCGGGCTCCGCGAGGGTCTTTCGCGCCCATGCG